>CAZPNG010000001.1:0-6275 GCA_964587845.1 uncultured bacterium
CACGTCGTCCACATGACGAGCCAGGTCTTCGTGATTTTGCGGGATGGCACGGCCCTGGAGGCGGATGTGGCCGGCATCAATCTGCCGGACGACCTGGCGCTCGTCACGGTGCCGGGGCCGCGGGCGCTTCAAGCTCTCAAACTGGCGGACTCCGGGAACATGCTGATCGGCGAAACCGTGGTGGCGATCGGCAATCCCTATGGGCTGGAGAACTCGGTCACGGTCGGCGTGGTCAGCGGCACGAACCGCAATTTTGCCGCAGGCCCCGATGGGCCATCCTTCACCGAACTCATCCAGACGGATGCCCCCATCAACCCAGGAAACAGCGGCGGCGCGCTCCTGAATCTCGAGGGGGAGCTGGTCGGGATCAATCTGGCCATCGTGCAGAACGCGCAGAATCTCGGCTTCGCGATCCCAGCCAGCAAGGTTGGAGCCATGCTCGAAAGCTACGACCGCCTGCTGAGCAAGCGGCGCGTCAACCCGATTCAGTAAGGGGAATGCGATGAATCCCGTCAAGCCGTGCAAAGAAGCCATGCTGATCTGTGACCAGGTCATCACGGAAGCGGCCACAAGCAAAAAGAGCCTGATCGGCATCTTCGAGCGCATTTGCGTCTCGAAACTCCCCTGCGCCCACCCGGCGCTGTCCGTGTACGTGAAGTTCACGGGCGCTCAGGGAGCCTACCGCTTTGGGCTCGAGCTGGTGGATCTGCAGTCCGACAAGGTGATCGGCAAGAGCCCTCTGCCGCCGCTCGCGGTCGAGGACCGGCTGGGCTCCACCGAGCTGGTGTTTAATCTCCGCAACCTTGTCTTTCAAAACGAGGGTAAGTACGAGTTCCGCATTTACGCCGATGACGCGATGTTCGGCGCGAAAACATTCAACGTGGCCGTGGAGCAGTCGGCGGCGGTTTAAGGATAAGGAGACTCATGAAACTCAGGACAAATCGCGACAAGCTGGTCAAGGTGGCGGTCGAGGGCAAGGTGGCGCCGTGCGTGCAGTGGCAGGACTTCGAGGTGGCGCATGACGGCACGGCGCATGCCCTGCCGTCCACGGGCGGAATCACCTACAACGTGAAGGTGGGGGACCCGACGTTCGGCTGGGCGGGCGACCACATTGAGCCGGGCGTCTCAACCACCCACCCGGAGCGCAAGTCCGACCCGCGCGTCAACATGGGCTACAACTTCCTCGCTTGCATCGGCAACCGCTCGCGCGTGGTGGGCGGCTCGGCCAAGGGTTCGGTGGGGACCGTGACGGGCAAGCACGGCGGGGTGGAGCACGTGATGATCGATTTTGAGGATTCGGTGCTCAATAAACTCAGCATGGACGACCGCTTCCTCATCGAAGCCTACGGACAGGGATTGAAGCTCTTGGATTTTCCGGACGTGAAGGTCTACAGCCTTGGCCCCGACCTGCTGGAAGCGATGGGCCTTGTCGCGCGCGGCGGAAAACTTGAGGTGCCCGTGACCACGATCGTTCCGGCCGAGCTCATGGGCTCGGGCATCGGCTCAACCAACATCGGCACGGGCGATTACGACATCATCACGCACGAACCCGAGCTGGTGGAAAAATACCGCCTCGACAAGATCTGCTTCGGCGATTTCGTGGCCGTGCTCGATCACGACAACTCTTACGGCCGTACGGTGAAGCGCGGCGCGGTGTCGATCGGCGTCGTGGTGCATTCCAACAGCCTGCTCGCGGGCCACGGCCCCGGCATCACCACGGTGCTCACCTGCCCGAAACCCATCCTCAAGCCGGTCCTTAAACCGGGCGCCAACATCGCGCGCCTGCTTCGAATCGGACGTTTCCGAAAAAGATAAGGAGGACGTTATGCCCAACCTTTCACCGGAAGCTTCTCCCAGCACCAAAGAAGATACGATCGCGCATCTGACCAAGCTGCAAGTGGCGCAGGAACAAGCACTGGCGAATCTGGCCGATGCGCTGGCGCGCGTGGAGCCGGATAAGAGCCGGCGCGGCATGGACGGCAATCCCAAGCTTGGCGCTCAGGGGGAACTTTTGATCGAGCAAATCCGCTCGCTTGAGCGCCGTGTTCTGGCGACTCAGGAGCTGATTCACTCGGCGCTCGTGGAGCTGCTGTAGGAATTAAGACGCGGGCGGGGGGACGACCGTCGCCGGGTTCGTCACCTGGGCGCGCAGGCGCTCGCACTCGCTCAAGTGCTTGCGCGCAAGATCGATCAGCGCGCGGGCGCGCGCCTCGCTCGGCGGGGCCTTCTTCTCGCTCTCAACCTTTCCCGCGAGCTCCTTCCACTCAGGGCCTGAGAGGCCCGCGCGCACGAAGATATTCTCGAACTCCCAGAGGACCTGCTCGGACGTGAACGGGTCGACCAGCCGGGCGTAGAGCGGCACTCGCGCCGCATACGCCATCGTTTCACAGGCCTCAAGCTGCGCGTGCTCGAACTCCTTGTGGTGCAGGAACGCTTCGGCCTGCGCCAAGTGCTCGCGTGCCACGGCCATCACGGGCACTTTTTCCTGGACCGGCACGCCGGCGCACTCGCCTTTGATGCCGCTGCGGATGGCGAACGGCTCGTTTTCGTGCGCCCAGTCCTTGTAGAACTCGGGGTCCTGCTCAAAAGAGGGGATGGCCTCCAGCGGAGCCAGCGCTTCCTTGATTCGGTCTTTTCCCACGCGCGCCATCACGGCATTGAAGCTGTCGCCGGCCCGGCGCTCCTTGTCGTAGAGGGCAAGCAGCGCCTCGACCACCTTCGGGCAGTTGCGCGTCGGGTACTTGCCGATCCGCTCGCCAAAAGTCGTGTTGTCCAGGTCCGCGCCGCCCCCCACGAACAGCTCCTGGCCGGGGACCGTCCGATTGTCTTGTTTCAGCGCCGCTCCCTGGAAGCCGATTTGGGCGACGCCGTGCTGTGCGCAGCCGTTGGGGCATCCGGAAATCTTGACGCGGATGTTGCGCGCCAGATCTTTGTAGCGGCTCAGGCCGTTGCTCATGCTCGAGGAAATGGCGGCGCCGAGGCCCTTGGCAGACGTGATTCCCAGTCGGCAGGTGTCGGCGCCCGGGCAGGTCGTGGTATCCTCCATCGTTTCCGCGCCCGGCGAGGCGACGCCGATGTCCAGCAGCGCCTTGTAGAGCGCGGGCAAAGCTTTCTCGGGCACCCAGCGCAGGAAAAGGTTTTGCTCGATGGTGATGCGCAGTTCCCCGCGCGAAAACTCTTTCGCAACGAGCGCAAGCTGGCGGGCCTGATCGCTCAAAAGGTCCCCGAGCTTGAGGCGCACGTTCACGCCCTTGTAGCCCGCAACCTTGTGGTCTACCACCGAGTCCTGGTGCCAGATCCTGAACGAGGGAAGGGAACTTACTCCTTCCGGCGCCTTGCCGATCTCCGCGGGGAGAGCGGGCGCTCGCGGCGCCTTGTGAGCTTCCGAAATCCAATCGTTGGCGGATGCAGGCAGCTCGACGTGCCGGCGCTCCTCGTCGAGCGCTCGCTTGAACGCCTCCCAGCCCATTTTTTTCACCAGGAATTTCATGCGAGCCTGCATGCGGCTCTTGCGCTCCCCGTAGCGGTCGAAAACCCGCACCGTGGCCGCGGCGAGATTCAGCAGGTCCTCTTCGGGCAGGAACTCGCTGTAGAGACAGCCCAGAATGGGGATGCCGCCGAGGCCGCCGCCGATGTAGGCGCGGAACCCGCGCTGCTCGCGGCCGCCCTCGCGGCGAACCACCGCCTTGAAGCCCATGTCATGGTAGCGCATGCCGGCGTGGTCCTCAGCGCAGCTTTCGAAGGCGATCTTGAACTTGCGGCCCATGACCTGGTTGAACTTGTTTCGCATCAGGAATTCAAAGAGCGCCTGGTAGTAAGGCGTGACGTCGAAGGGTTCGCTCGCGGAAATGCCGGAGCGGTAGCAAGCCGTGATGTTGCGCACCGTGTTGCCGCAGGCCTCGCGCGTGGTGATCCCCGCCGCGGCCAGCTCGCGCATCATCTGGCCGCACTGCTCGAGCTTGATGTAGTAAAGCTGCGCGTCCTCGCGGGTCGTGAAGTGAATGAAGCCGCTCGCGTAGCGGTCGGCGACATCGGCGAGCCGTGTCAACTGCTCCGAGCTGATCGCGCCGCCGGGGAACTTGATGCGCTGCATCTGCACGCCTTCCTGGCGCTGGGCGTAGGTTCCCAGTTGCAGGCGGATCTTCTGCATCTTGATGTCGCCGATCTCGCCCGCCCGGAAGCGCGCGACCCATTCCTCGTAATCGGCGAGCTCCTCCTTCGCGGCTTTTGGAAGGAGAGCATCGAAGGCTGAGGGAGTCATTTGTGGGTTCATGTCGGGTAATTTTTCATTATATCCCCTTGGGCCGGCCACCGCAACCGGCCCGGGCAGGGCGGGCAATCCTATCCGACGACGCGGCTAGGGGTTACAGAAATTCTCCTCTCTCCTTGCCTCGCCCTCCAAACACACTATAATAAGTGTCTCTTGGCGCCCGTAGCTCAACTGGATAGAGCATCAGACTACGGATCTGAGGGCTGGGAGTTCAAATCTCTCCGGGCGCACCATTTCCTCTCCATCTGTCCTGCGCTGGGCGGGCTGCCCGCGCGGGTGCTCCAGCAGAACCTTGTAGATTTGCTCGGCGGCCAGGAGCATTCCCTTTGTATTCCAGTGCTGGTCGGTTTGAAAGTAGAGGGAGGAGCGGTCATCCCGGCGGACGAAAGTGGGATAGAGGTCGAGAACGGCAATGCCGGCGCGCTTGGCTCGGGCCAGCAGTTCAGGATAGGCGGGGTTTTGGGTCTCGCCGCTTAGGATGCTTGGTTTGCTCGGGATGAAGACGATCAACAGCCCGATGTGGTGCTCCTGAGCGAGCGCGTGTGCCTCCGAGAGGTATCGGAAGGCGGAGTCCACCTGGCGCGTCGTGCGCGCATTCGGCTTTTCGGCGGGGGCGTTCGCACGCAGATGTTGCTTCACCCCTGCCCGGCCGGCGCGCGTCAGAGCGTAGAGGCCCGGCAGGCGCGTGCGCAATGCGGCCACGAGCGGAGGAACATCGACAGAGGGTCCGCACCAAGTGCCGGAGTGGTACGTGAACCAGTCGAGCCCTGAGCGGCGCCAGCTTTCGAAATCCTCGATTTCTGGCAGGTCGTTCTCAAAGTAACCGTAAACAATCCAGCGGGGACGCGCGCCGAGCGCGTAGGTTTCGAGAATGGCATTGTACTGGGGCGGGCAATGCCTGTGCATGGCCATGTTGTAATAGAGGAGCCCGCGCTCCCAGAAGAAGTCAGGGAAGACCGTTGCGGCATTGTGAATGAAAGAGTCTCCCAGGCCGATGATCTCGACGGGTCGTCCGCTGGCGCGCCTTTCGATCGCCTGCGGGCTGTTGAGAAAACCGGATTCATCGGTCGCGATTTGGAGCGAGGAGCCGGCGGGGCGCAGGCCGCTCTTCCACAGAAACCCCAGTTGAGGGTCGGCTTTTAGATAACGTTGGACCTTGCGGATTTCCGGGCCGGGCACGTAAGCCGTGTCTCGGAACTTCAAGCGGCATGTGAACTCGACGGCCGCAAGGCCAAGTCCGACGGCGGCGACGGTGGCCAGCGCCCGGCGCGCGAGGCGAGCCGAGGATTCCATGGGCCTGTATTATAGTCTTTTGCGGCAAGAGGCGTCTTGGCAAGTCGGGAGGATTTTGATAAGGTTGTCAGTGTTGCTGGCACATGGAGGGCTACCCCCTGCCCGACCCGTCTCGTGAAAAATCCTCTGCCCGGGAACTTGACATTCATTTCATGAAGGAGGCCCTCAAGGAGGCGCGGCGCGCCTCCGGCAAGGGGGACATCCCCGTGGGGGCGGTGGTGGTGCACGAGAACAAGGTGATTGCCCGCGCGCACAACCAGGTCGAACTGTTGAGCGACCCCACGGCGCACGCCGAGATGATCGCCATCACGCAGGCCGCGGATTATTTCAGGCAGAGTTCGGCGGGCGGGGGCGGGTTTCACCCCAACCTGCTCACGGCGACCACGCTCTACGCGACGCTCGAGCCGTGCCCCATGTGTGCGGGCGCGCTTGTGCTGGCCCGCGTGGGCAAGCTGGTGTACGCCACGCGGGACCCAAAGGCCGGGGCCTGCCGCTCGCTTTTCACCATTGTGCAGGACGACCGGCTCAATCACCGCCTCAAGGTCACGGAGGGGGTGCTGGCGCAGGAAGCCGGTGCGCTCCTCACCGAGTTCTTCAAGACCCTTCGCAAGGAGAAACGCTAGTTTTCGGAGAGGTGTCTGAGTGGCTGAAAGAGCACGCCTGGAGAGCGTGTGGGCCCCTAAAGGGCCTCCAGGGTTCGAATCCCTGCCTC
>CAZPNG010000002.1:0-8787 GCA_964587845.1 uncultured bacterium
CGCCGGCGTGATCCCCACGGTGTTCGTGCCGGTGCCATCCCCGCTCCCCACGTTCAGGACCCGCAACTCCATTCTGCCGGCGCGCGCGGCGGCCTGGCGCTGCAAAAGGTACCTGGTACCTTTTGTGTTTGTGCTGAAAAGGTACCTGGTACCTTTTGCGGAGGTGCGGGAGGCGGACTGGCGGCGCACAAGGTCGGTGTAGGGAGAGATGTTGACGCTCGCGCCGGCGTCTGCGCCCGGCCCGCTCGCCTCGATGCCGAATTTCATGAGGACCTGGATGAGGTGCTGCCGGCTCTCTGCCGAGTCCGAATTGAGGCCGGCAATTCGCGTCAAGGTCTTGATGGAAATTTTCTCGGTCGGGATCGCATCGCCGGGAGACATCGCCTGGTCATCCTTGAGGCGGCCGATCCGCTCGCGCAGGTATCGGGCCAGCGGACTTACCAAGACGGCCTCAGGCAGATGATCCGACCACTCGCGCCACAGCCGCGGGTGCCAGGCCGCCTGCCTGCCTCCCCGCAGGACGTGCGTCAGAGACTCGGGGTTGGTCACGATCAAATCCCTGATCAAATTGTTCGCACTGCTTTGAAGGAGGGAGACGCCGGTCACGCCGGGCTCCGCGTAAGAAGCCGACGCCACGAGCCGGCGAATGTCGCGATCGCTCAGCACGAAGGACCGGCGCAGCGTGCTTTCGCTCAAGGCCTGGAGTTCGACCGCGCTCAAGCGCATCCCGCGCAGGTCGGCCAGGAGCCCCTGCCGCGCTTCTCCCGGTGGCTCCGCCGTGAGCCACCCGGCAAGGCCCAGCCCCGCGTAATCGCCGAGTTCGAAGAGCTGGCGATCCTCCACTGAAGGATCCTCTTGGCCCAGACGCACGGCGGGCTGGAATCCGCCTGCGATCTTGTCGGGTGGGATTGCAAGCTGGCGATGTTCCGAAACCGGCACTTGGAGTTTGCCCAAGCGCGTGGGCAGCATGTGCGTCAGGACCGCCGCCAGATAATCGTCCACCGGGGCGGGATCGAGACCCGGGGCACCCAGCAGACTTTCGTGAAGGAACCAGCGGCTGCCGATCGTGTGGATTTTGATAAGATCGCGGAAGTCCGGAACGCCTTCCTGGGGGATGGGCTGGGCGCCCCTGTACCTCCAGACATACAACTGTCCGCTTGTGCTTTCCCGCCAGTAGCGCGCCAGGGCCCGCGCAAAGGGCCGGTAGCCGGCCGGCATGCGGTGCCAGGCCTCCCGGTTCGACAAGAGCCGCCCCAAAGTCTCGCGCCGCTGGAGAAACATCATCAGCTGTTGCCCCGAGGGCTTCTTGTAGACGATCTGCGGGTCTCGAGGGCCGGTCGTGCGGTGCAAAACTTGGACGCCGCGCATGCTGGCTTCAGTTGAAAACTGCACGAGCCCTGTCAGGATTCCGCTTTCAGGCGACTCGCCCCGGGCGCGCAGTGAAACAACGTCTACAATTGATTCCACGTCCCCCCACGATCCTGCACGAATGCCCGGGACCCGGCCGACGAGATACTCCCCTGCAGCGTTACGGCGCCTGCCGACTTCGAAACCGGCGCGCGCCAGCATGGCCGCGTACTTGTCGAAGACGATGTTTCGGTGCTCGTCGGCAGCGAACCGGGGATCGCCCTCGGGGCGGGGCTCAAAGCTCCATCCCGGCTGGATCCAAACCTCAGCGGGACCTTCCCTGTAATCGAGCAGCGCTCCCGCCTGCCCGATGAACTGGCGCATCGTCCAATCGTCATAGGGTGGATTGAAGAAGGCGATGACGTCGAAGTACCCCAACGGGAAATTGTGGTCGAGACGCGGGCTGATCGTCGAAGGCATTTGGGAGATCGAAAAACCATGCCTCTGGCCCCTCGTAATGAACTCGGGGTTCGACTCCAGGCCCACGACGTCGACCGTGGCTTCCAGAGCCGCCTGAGCAGCCAGCTTTTTCACCTCCCGCTCGAGGCCCGGGTGCGAGGAGGGCGCGAGTTCGCCGGCCGGCGTGAGCGCCGCCGTGTTCGTGCCGGTGCCGTCTCCGCTGCCCACATTAAGCACGCGCAGACTGATTCCCACCGCGCGCGCCGCCGCGTGGCGCGCGCCCGGCTGGGAGATTGCTTCGTCGGCCTGATGGCCTCCTCGCAATGACGTCATTGCGAGGGAGCGGAGCGACCGAAGCAATCTCTGATCCGGTTCCAAGGGCCACCGGAGGGTGAACACGGTGCCGACGCCGGTCTTGCGCCGAGCAGGGCGCACGATGGCCTGCGTGTCATGCTCGCTCACCACGCGGTGCGTCACAGCCTGGCCGGTTTCACTCGAGACTTCGTCGAGAGCCTCACCCAGCCGGTCCAGTTTCGTGGTGAAGTCGGGATCCGAAATGCGCACGCGGTTTAAGGCGGGAATGCCGCGGCCGTAGTCCGTCACGCGCACGATCACGTCGTCATCCTCGATTCGCACGGAGAATTTGATCTTGCGCTTTGAGCCCGACTCCATGGCCCCCCGAAAAGCGTTCTGGATGGCAAACGCCCACATGGGCCAAGAGCCTTTCACGGTTCTTGCCCTGAGCTCGGCATCAGCGGGCAAGTCGAAAGTCACGCGGAAGCCCGGGCCCATGGCGCGCGAGGCAAGTGGGAGGTAGCTTTGAAAATCCTCGATCCGCTCCTCGCCTTTCCTCGCCAGTTGATCCGCGTAGATGTCCTCAGCGCCTAGCGCGAAAAGCAGCGCCTCGCCGAGCGGCACCGCGGGAACGGCGTCGTACTTCTCCTCCTCCCCCGGCACGCGCACCGATGCAAAGGCGAGAAGCGCCTCAACCTTGGCCTTCAGCCACTGCAGGTCTTTTTTGAGGACGAGGTACTCCCGAGTGCTCTGCTCCGGCCGCTCCATGAAGGTGCTGTAAATGGTTCTCAAGCGGCCCGTCCACCGCTGGAAGGCGCGCATGCCCTGGCGGTACTCATCGTCGCGATAAATCTTCTCGTAGCGTGAGCGCTTTCGGATGGAGCTGCGCACCTCCCCAAGCTTGGGAGACACGTGGAAGTAGCCGTCTTTGAGCGCTTCGATGGATTCGTAAAGGGGATCGCTGGGACCAAACACCTTAGGTGAGGCGCGCGCAATGCCTTGCACGGTGGAGCCCAGCTCGAAGGTTGAGCCGTGCGCAATCGAGCGCATCGCGAGAGCCAAGCGCTCCTCCCCCTGGAACCGCTCGGCGTAGCCCTGCTTCGCCAGGAAGAGCTTCCTCAAGAGCCGCTCGCCCGAGCGCGCCCCCCCGATCTGCCGGCGCACGGGCACCGTCAGATCGAACCGGAATGCCGCGTGCTCGGAGCCGTACGGGGTGCCGTTCGGACCGTTTTTAAACAAAAGGATGGCGGAGTTCTCATCGAGCAGAAGATAAGGCCGCTTCCAGAAATCGGGCTGGCGGATGTCGAACCGCAGGCCGCTCTTCGCATTTTCATCCCGCGTGGACAGGGAAAGAAAGAGATCGGTGACGCGGTCGAGCCGTTCTTTAACAGAGCCCGCGCGTCCCTCAAGAGCGGACAAGCCGCGCGCAAAGCGCTCCAGAAAATGGGCGGCGTAGCTGGGATACGCCGTGTCATTCAGGTCGCCGCGGGGAATGTAAGCCGGCGCGTCCGCAAGTTTCGTGCGGGCTGCCGTGTGGCGCGTGCCCGACTGGGAGATTGCTTCGTCGGCCTGAGGGCCTCCTCGCAAAGACGTCATTGCGAGGGAGCGGAGCGACCGAAGCAATCTCTGGAAAAGGTACCTGGTACCTTTTGGGTTCGATCGGGCGGCGGGGACGGGCGGCGGAGCCTTTCGGGATTTTGCTGAATATACAATTTGTATTTGACTTTTATAAAAATCCTCGGTATCTTGTGCGTTGCCCCCCTGGGTGGCATTTACAACGAGAAGCTGAGGTGATAGAATCATGAAGGAAATTGCGCCCGAGAAAGCGAAGTTTCTGGCCGGCTCGGCTATGACGTTCGCCCAGATCCTGGCGACGGCCAGCCTTGCTACGAGGCTTTTTGCAGAGCTCAGCGCCGGCTGGCGAGTTTCCCTCGTCGCAGCGTTGATCGTGCTTATCTTCTCGGCAGTTGTATCATTCCCGAACGAACGCCAAAAGGAAGGATGAAATGGAAATCCCGATCGTTCTCGGCCTCTTTGCGATTGCAGGGTTGATCTGGACATACCTGAGCCGGCGGCACTCGGGCCGCTGAGCGCGGGGGCCTTGCGCGGCGCCTGGCGGGCCGCCACGTAGCTCCAGGGCTCGTTCGGCCCCACCCTCCCCTCGCCGATCCTTGTCCCAGCGGCCAAAATCTCAAAGCCCCGAAGACGCAAGAGATGCATGAGCCGGTGGCGCACAACGCCGTCAAAATCAAGGCGCCCCGCGATCTCATCGGGCTCGACGCCCATTTTGGCGGCGGTTTCAAGGAAGAGCGGATCGCTCGCCGCCACCCCCGCGGCGGCAAGCTCGCGGAGCAGGCCGCGTGCGGCCGCGAGGAAGGATGGGTTCGGGGTATAACCAAAGTCGTCATGATCCGCCCATCCCGCGTGCTCGATCCCAAACAACTCTTTTGCAATCTGATCCAGGAGCATCTCTTGTTCCTCGGGTGTAAGTTGCACGTCGCTTGCGTGCAGAAAAACACCGCCCGGCCGCAGCACCCGCGCGGCCTGCCGAACGGCGCCGGCCAGGTTCTTAATGACATGAAAAGCAGCCAGCCCGATTACGAGGTCGAAGCCGCCGCTCTGAACTCCGCTTAGATCGTGCGCCGGCTTGAGCAGGTAAGTCTTCCGGGTGCCGCGGGCCAATGCGAGGGCGCGATCGCGGTACTCGGGGTTGTTGTCAACCTGCACCCATCTTTGCCTCCAGGACTCAGGTGCGATGCTGTAGAGAAGCCCCCGCCCCGCCCCGATTTCCAGGATGGCGGGCTCTGCGGGAATGTCCGGGGGCAGAAGGGAGCGGATCATGTCCCACAGGGCGCGCTGCAAGGATGGTTTCTCGCTCTCGGAGTCGACGAAATAGCCCCGTGGCTTCTGCTCGCTGCCCTTTGCATATTCCTCCAAGACCTGATCCAGCCGGCGCAGTTTGGCGACCCACGGTGCCGAGCCGAACCTTTGAAGCGCCGCCTTATAGTCGGCGCGGGTTTTGAAAAACGCGCCGGATCGCGCCGGCGAGGCGCGCTCCCGAGCTGGTGGCAGGCGGCGCAGGATGCCTGCAAGAATCCTATTCATCAAGTCCGTTCGGGCGCCTTGCGGGTCCCCAAGCTCATGAGCCGCGCTCCCGGACCCATAAACCAACACCGACAGGAACGACACAGTCGGGTAGCGCTTCGCTGCGAAAAAGATCCTCTTGTCCCGCTCGTCGCGCTCGCGCTGCTCGATGACGGCCGGCAATGCCACCCGCTCAGCGCGGACAATTTCGTGAAGGACACCGTTATCCGGATGCCGGAAGGAGTCGGCCGAGAAAGCCCCCAAGAACCCGAAGTGAACGTCCTCGAAACCGAGCTTCTGAAGCGCCCATCGATAATTCTGGAGCTTAATACCGGTGATCGCCACGTCCTCGAGGACGATCAGTTTTCTTGTCTTAAAGTCTCCCAATCGGTCTCCCCTACGCGAGCGCGTGCCTTCGATCTGGAAGCGCGTCCAGGGCTCCAGATGCGCGGAGGTCCCGCGGCTGAGCTGGAGCTGATGTGCCCGGGCTGGGGTTTCGTCCCGAGGCCGGTCGTGCGCGAGCGATTGGATCGCCTTATTCTTCAGGGGATTAAAGTAAAACAGGCGCGGCCAGGCCTCCGCGGGAAGGCCCTCGGCCCGCCACGCCGCCCGCAGGAGCCGAAGCGTGAGCCGGGCGCTGCGGCCGCTCGTCAGCATGGCCTCGAACTTTCCTTCATCTATGTGCCGCGCCAGGCGCCGCGCCGCTTGGGCTATTTCCTCGTTCAGATCAAACGCCCGGCCCGCGGAGAGGCGCCGGGCTTCGCTGCGACGGCGCGTGAGCCGGCTCTGCGCGTTCACCGACACGGCCGGCCCCATGACCGTCCGCATGTGCGCGTCGAGGCCGTAGCGCGTCAGGAGATCGAGCATCAGGTGGTCCGTCTCAACCGGGCGGTCTGCCGCTTCATTCAGCCAGCGAACCGCAAATGATTGAGCGACCCCTCGAGGGTCTTGCACGTCCGGATGGTAGTCGCCGGCCTGAAGGATGCCCTCTTGCAGCATGATCGCGTGCGGCCCGACCAGCGCCGCCTCGGGCAGCATCCTGCGCCAGCGCTCAAAGAGAGCGGGATGGCCCACCGCCGTCTTTCCGATGTTGAAGATGCCGGCTATCTCAGACAACTGCGATTTCAGGATGCGCACGAAACGCCGGGCCTTGCGCCCGGTCTTGCCCTTGCCGCGGGCCGTTGCCACCAGGGCCTCAATGTCCTCGCCCGTCATTTCGAGAACGGTGCCTGCGAACTGTTCGCGCCACGCGTCAAAGCGCTCCGGCCGGACGCTCAACTGCCGAAGCATCCTGCGGTGCGCGCGCAGGCGGGCTCGGGTGGCGCGCGGTAGATTAAGCCAGCCCTGGAATCCGAGGCCGAAGAGATCGGCGAACCAAAACAGGAAACCGTCGCCGCCGGGGGAAACCAGCCCCTCGCTCTCCTCGCGGCTGAAACCGTGGGCCACGAGAGACGCTGGAAGCGCCGCAACTTCCTCCGGGATGTTTTCGTCGAGGGGAACCAAAACCCTGCCGTTTTGTACAGGCAGCACGGTATCAAGCCAGCTCTGAACAAACCAGCGCTTCCAATCGCGGACGGCGCGCTCGTGGACGAAAACGCGGTTCCCTTCCTTGTAAATGAGGAGCGCCGGTGAGCCGTCCGGGCGAGCGGGCGGTTCTCCCACCAGGATGCTTGGCTGACTCCAGTCCGAAAATACCAGAAAATCGCGGAAGTCCCCCGCGAGCTGCCAATGAAGAGCCGGCAGCAGCCGCCGGTTGACGGCCAGCACGCTCACATTGCCGAGTCTCCTCAAGAAATGTTGCGTGACGGCCTGCAGGCGCGCAAGCTCTGGAGCACTCGGCGGCCGAAACGCGTAGTTTACCGGGCGCACCAGCGTGCGCTCGCCCGAGCCGTCAAAAAATTCGATTTCCCCCCGCAGCTCGCCCATGCCCTCCCCGCGGTCCTCAAGACGCAGGTGGTACTCGTCCATGGGCTCGTTCTGGGAGGCGCGGCCGGCCGCTTGGCGGGTGAAGGCCTGGTCCAGGAGCGTCCACACACGGTCGAAAATCGGCGGCTGCTTCGGCAGCGCCGCATGAAACGCAACCTCACGGGCCCGCAGCTGCCCGATGATCTTGCGGGCGAGCGCCTCGGCAGCGTGCGTCAGCCCGGACGTGTTCACTTCCCGCAGGAGGGCGCTAAGATCCCCGGCCATCTCCGCGCGTTGATCATCCTGTAAGGGTTGAAAGAGCGGACCCGTGATTCTCGTAGACACCAAGGTGCGCGCGACCATGTGCGTGAGGACGCTCAGCGCAAAGGCAATCCCGCCGCGCGGCAGGGCCTCTACAAACATCATCTCCGCCCAAAATGCCATGCCGCCCCAGCTATCTTCCACAAAGTACGTGCTCTGCAATCCATCGCCCTGGGTATCTACAGTTGGGTGAGCGTTCCAGGCCTGCGCGTCCACGAGCGTGCCGGGTGCCTTGGGATCCTCCAAATCCACGATCAGGATACCTCCCTGTTCCCGGGCCGCTTCCCTCAGCCGGTCCCAGGAAACGGCGCGCGCAACCATGCCTGCTCGGAAAACTCCCAGCCCGTGGAAGAGCACCGCAAAGGCATCCTTAATGGGTCTTGCCAAGAAGTTCCCCGCCCAGATCCCCACGCCATTCTCATCGGCGAGAATCGCTGCAATCGTCCCAGCGGGCCTGACAAAGCCGATGACGTCAACGCCTCTCTCCTTGAAGCCCTTGAAGATCTCGTCCCACTGCTCTCGATGCGTCTCCCAGCCGGGGAGATCGCCATGCAAATCTAGGACGGCCATGGAGCGCCCTGAAGGCTCTCGCGAGGAAGTCATGAACGTGGGCATCGTCTCCTGGAACAACAGTTCGCCGTTGAGATCCACCGCAGCACGAACGGCCGCCTCGTCTGATCGACCACGCGCCGGCTTCATGGGGATGTGGAAGAGCTCCACGGCCAGTGTTCCGTCTCTTTCGATTCCTGGAATCGCCATGCTGCAGCAGGTCGTGGCGCCCTCCGTAATGGCAGCATGGCGCCCGTCGCGAGGAATTGAAACATTCGGCGCGTAAAGCTGCTCCCCTTTCCATATCAGATGGCGGTACACAAGGTCCTTCACTTCGACATCCATGGAAAACACCGAGCCTATCCCGCCCGTGCGCTGCGCCCCGGCAGTTTTTTCTTCGAGCGGAAGCTCCAGAAACGTCTGCAGCCGCTTGAGAATCGCTTGTTCTTTTTCTGCTTCCGTGGCGCGACCGGCCGAGTGACGAAGGGCCTTCGCGCGCTCGGGGTCGAGAGCTTCCAGGAGCTTGAGCAACTGCTCGCGCTTGGCTTCATCGAGGCGGGGATGCGTTTTGAGCGAGCGCTCGACGACTTCAAGAACATCCTCGTACGCGGGGTCGAGTTGGCGCGGGCTCGCAGCGTGGAAACGGTAGGTGCGCAGCGGCCGCTCGAGCTGGATTCCAAATGCAGGCGCGCGCTGGGCCTGCACAGACGCAATCGTGTCGCGCACGAGAACGGCCAGCCGCTGTTGGGCGAGTTCCGCCCTCTTCCTGCCTTCCGGTTCAACGGCGGCAGGCCGGGGGGCCGAGGGCTCGGGCAAGGTTCCGTACAA
>CAZPNG010000003.1:0-3101 GCA_964587845.1 uncultured bacterium
AAGGGCGCTTCGGTCCTAAAGCAGGTCGTGTACTATTTAGGGGCGGAGAAGTTTCGAGAGGGGGTGCGGCTTTACTTCAAGACCCACGCTTTCGGCAACGCCGCGCGCAAGGATTTCATCGCGGCCCTGGAGCAGGTCTCGGGGCGGGATCTGGAAGGCTGGACGCGGGAGTGGCTGCGTCAAGCCGGCCTGAACTCTTTGCAGGCCGAATACGAATGCCGGCGGGGCTCCGTTGCGGCGTTGCGCCTCATCCAGGGCGCTTCGGCCGCGCATCCGCGCCTGCGCTCCCACCGCACCGCGGCCGCGCTGTTCTCGCAGGGGGCCGACGGCAAGCTGCGCGTGAGTGCCGTAGCACCCGACCTGGAGTACCGCGGGCAGGCTACGCCGGTTGAGGCGTTGGTCGGCAAGCCCTGCCCCAAGCTGGTTTATCCCAATCATGGCGATCACGACTATGCCAAGGTGAAGCTCGATTCCCGGAGCCTTGACACCGTGCGGGAGAAGCTCTCCAGCGTGGAGGGGGAGTTCGAGCGCGCCCTGCTGTGGACCACCCTGTGGCAGATGGTTCAGGATTCGGAGCTCAGCGTTACGGATTATGCGGACCTCGTGATCCGGCACCTCCCCGGGGAGACAAGCTTCCAGACGGCGGCCAAGGTCCTGGAGACCGTCTATGGGCGCAAGCTCAACTCGCCATCGGTCTTATTCTACCTGGACGGCGAAGGGGGCCCCTGGCCGGCTCTGCGGCAGGGCTACAACGACGAATTCGAGACTTTCATTTGGAGTCGGCTGCAGGCCGCCCCGGCGGGGGGTGATTGGCAAAACTTGTGGTTCGACAGCTATGTTCGGGTGGCGTCGAGCCAGGCGGCCCTGGAGCGGTTGCGGGCCCTTCTCGCCGGAACGGGCTCCCTGCCGGGGTTCGTGCTGGATCAAGACCGCCGGTGGGACGTCGTTTCCCAGCAGAGCCGCCGAGGCGCTGCCGCGGCGCAAGCCCTCATCGATGATGAGGTTCGCAGGGACCCCTCGCGCTCGGGGCAGACCGCCGCCATCCGGGCCGCGGTGCTGCATCCGGACGGGAAGGCCAAGGAAGAATGGCTCGGGCGCATCGTGGAGGAAGGATCCGGCCGGCCGCTGGCCGATCTCAAGGCCGCGATGCGGCATATATTCCCTTTTGAGCAGGCGCAAGCCCGCCGGCGCTTCGCTCCCGAGTTCTACGCCAGGCTAAGGACGCTGGCCCTAGTCAAGCCCAATGAGTTTCTCGTCGAGTACTGCAAGCATCTGGTTCCCGCCACGTGCAGGGAGGGGGACGCCCGCGCTCTCGGGGAGTTTCTCAAAGCGAACCCAAGCCTGCCCCCAACGGCGCTCAAAGAGCTCCGTGTCGCCAGGCAGGAAGACCAACGCTGCGTAAAGATCCGCAAGCTGGTCCTCTCCAAAAACAAGTAATCGCCGCAAAATGGTACAATCACATTTGCCGGGCAGCTAGCTCAGCGGTAGAGCACTGTCCTCACACGACAGGGGTCATAGGTTCGAATCCTATGCTGCCCACCATTTTTGACGAGATAGCCGCGCTAGCCCAACTTCCGCAGCATAGCCCGATTTCTGGGCATTTCAGCGTCTGTTCCTGCTAATCGCCTGATCCAGGTCTGAGCGGTAAACAAGCTGTTGGCGTTCGGCGCCTCCGGCGCCGAACCTGGCCGTCCCCCCGCGGGGGACGGCCATTCCGTCGGGGGACAATGCTTTTCTACCCCCCAACGGATCCGGCGGCCCCGCGGGGGCCGCCGGTTGCGCACTCGCTACGCTCGCGCGCTTGGGGACGACGAACGCCGGTGTTTCGGCCAAAATGCGATGTAGTGGCGACCTTGGGCCTTGAGACTTTTGCCCGCTAATTGATTTCATGATGCCATGTACCTGCGGCACACCACCCGACGTAAAGACGGCAAGACTCACAAGTATTGGCAGCTGGTGCGATCTGTCCGCATTGGAAAAAAGGTCCGCCAAGAAGTCGTCGCTCAACTCGGCGAACTTGACAAGAATGGCCGTCTGAAAGCGGCTGAGCTGGCTCGACGCCTCGGGGGACACGCTGAGCAGCCAGGCCTGTTCGATCAGCCCCTTGAGAAGGAGGTCGCCCAGGTACGCCTCAACGGCGTGAAGCTTGAGCGCGTGCGGCGCTTCGGCGACGTGTGGCTGGTCTGCAAGCTTTGGAGGATGGCGAAGCTCGATGAATTCTTCGATACCCATCTGGCGCGCGGCGGCGAAGATATCCCGTGGGCGACGATGGCCCAGATATTGACGGCAGCGCGGTTCTGCGAGCCGTCGAGCGAACTACATATCGCTGAGGACTGGATACGCAAGACGGCACTGGCCGACATTCTCGGCGTCAACGAGGAGAAGATCAACGATGACCGATTGTACCGCGGTCTCGATAAGGTTCTGCCGTTGAAGGCAGCTCTGGAATCTCACGTCAAGAAACGGTGGGAAGGTTTATTCGACATCAAGTACGACCTGCTGCTCTACGATATCACGTCGACCTATTTCGAAGGCAAGATACAAGGCAACCCGCAGGCGCAGCGCGGGCACAGCCGCGATCACCGGTCCGACTGCAAGCAGGTCTGCATAGATCTTGTGGTGACGCGCGACGGGATGCCGCTGGGCTACGAGGTGTTCCCCGGAAATCTTCACGATTCCAAGACGGTGACGGCAACTGTGGAAATGATTGAGTCGCGCTACGGGAAAGCGGATCGCGTGTGGGTGATGGACCGGGGGATGGTCAGCGAGGCGACCTTGACGTGGATGCGCGAGGGCGGGCGGCGCTATGTGGTGGGTCTGCCTAAGAGTGAGTTGAAGAAGCACGCGTCCGAGCTTGCGGACCCCGAAGGGTGGAAGATCGTGCGAGATGGCGTCGCCGTGCGATATGCTCAGGCCGCCCCGGATAAGACAAGCGCTGCCGGCGATCTTCTGCTTCTGTGCCGCAGCGATGATCGCCGCGAGAAAGAAACGGCGATGCAGGAGCTATTCTCGACGCGGATAGAAGAGGCGCTGGTGCGATTACAGCGACGGTGTCAGCGGGCAAGAAAGCCGCTGCCCTTGGAGAAAATTCAACGGCAGGT
>CAZPNG010000004.1:0-2544 GCA_964587845.1 uncultured bacterium
TCCGAGAGAGACTCGCTCGCGCCCGTAGGTAGGGCGCAGGACTCGAGCACAGCATCAGGCTCTCGCCGTACTGCATATCCTGGCGCGGATCACGCTCGCGCAGCTTGAAGTCGGGGACCCTCGCAAGGCCGGCATCCGTCACGCGCGCGAGAATGTCTAGCGCCTCGGAGAAACGGCCGGCCGCGATGAGATCAGAGGGGGCCGGCATAGGCCTCCCGGTGACTCAAGGCGGCTAAAGCAGCGCCCATGATCTCGTCGGCGGAGTGAAAGGCGCGCACGCGCACATCGGCGTCCCGGCCCACGGCGGCCGCGTGGAAATAAGCCTCGCGGGCGCAACTATAGTGGCCTTCCCGCTTGAGCCGCGCGTGGATGAACTCTTGCGCGCCGCGGTGCCAATTCTTGCGGCCTTTCCAGTCAACCCCCGTCCGCGCGTCTCCTACGACCCAGCGGCCAAGCTCGGCGTAAGGACGCGCGAAGAGTCCGTCGCAGGGATAATAGCAACCGTCCGCGCCCAGGACCAAATCATCATAGTCATGCTCAAACGGGGTCTCAGCGAAGGACTCCAGATGCGAAAGCCTCAAACCCCCGGGCGCTGCCGCTTCCAGCGCTTGATAATAGCGCGCAAAGCCCTCCAGGGACTTCGCTAGGATGAGCAGGCCCTCAGGGGTCCAGTCCTCGAGCACATTAAGGTGGAAGGCGACATCGCGAAAGCCGGCTTCGCGCAGCGAGTCGACATTGCGCAGCAGAGAATCCGCCGTATCTTGGCAGACAACCATGTTGGCGCGCAGCACTTTCTTGTCGCAGTATTGCAGAGACTTCAGAGTCTCTTCCAAGGATGATGAAGACGCCCCCCCCACCAGTTTGCGGTGGCGGTCGTGGGATGGTGCTGCGCCATCCACGCTGACGGTCACGCCGACCCCAATTTCTCGCAGCTCGGTGAGCTTCTCCGGGCAGAGCAAGGTGCCGTTAGTGACGATAGACAGCGGAGCCGAAGGCGCCTTGGCGCGAATATGCTCGGCGATCGCTTTGAGGCGAGGGTAATGCACGAAAGGCTCCCCGCCGAGGATGGTGAATCTCGCCTCCCGGCCGAAGCGGCCGATATGATCGTTGACGGCTTTGCTCGCGGCATCATGACCCAGAACCGCAGCCGAGCCATGGTTGAGATCCAAGAAACAGTAGTCGCAGGACATATTGCAGCGATCCGACAGGAAGATCAGCAGGTTCATGCCCGGACTGCCTCGGGACTCTTGCTTAGGGCCTCAAAATCCATCTCGCCAAACCTCGCGCGGTACTCGCGCTCGACACCCAGGCAGCGCGAGCCAAGCGCACAGGAAGCACAGGCCGCAACCTTCTCGCGCTGACCGTCCTTCATCGCGAGGATGTCTTCCGTGAAGCCCTCCGGGTGCGTCTGCGTCTGCGCGCAGGGCCCGCCCTCCCCATGGGCCCAGTCGATCATGCGGTCGGAAAGCTCGGGCAGCACACAGGGGACAAAATTCGCAAGCAGCACGCTCTCGCGCCGGCCCCACCTTTTAAGCCGCGCGAAACCTGAACGAACAAACGGTGCTGCTTCTTCGTAGCGGATTGCTTCGGCCGGGGCGTTTATCTCCATCATGCCGCGCAGGTGCGGGAAATAGGCGATGACATCATCAATGCCTTCCCTCAGGCAGAACCGCTCCAGGAAATCTGGGAAGACGCGCAGATTGGAGCGGATGAAGACGAAATTGACCCCAAGCGGCAGGCCAGCCAAGCGAATGTTTACGATCGCCTTCTGCACGCGCTCGAAAGCTCCCGGGATCGCGACGATGGCGTCGTGCACGGCAGCGTCTGCGCCGTGGATGGAAAGCCGGATGTGAGTGGCCCCGGATTTCTTAAGATCATCGACATAGCCCGCATCCGAAAGTCGGATGCCGTTGGTTACCACCGTGATCTGCTTAAATCCCAGTTTGCGCGCCAACGCCAGGATCTTCGTCAGGTCATCGCGCAGGGTGACCTCGCCGCCGTGCAGGTTCAAGCGGCTGGCACCGGTCTTTGCCGCCATGTAAAGGCTGGCCGATGCCTGCTCATAGGAAAGATCCAGGCGAAGAAGTTCCTGCGTGAGCGGCGGGTTGTAGCAGAATGGGCACTTCGCGTTGCAGGCATAGTTAAGGAAGAGTTCGTGGACTGAATCGGTAGTCTTCATTGCACCGCCGCTACAGGCGCTAAGATCGCCTTGAACTCCAAGTCCCCGAAGCGCTCTAGATAATTAGTCTCTATGCCTAGGCAGCGGCTTTGGTGCACGCAGGAAGCGCAGGCTGCGACCTGACCTTTGCCGCTATTGGTCACCTCGGAGATCAGCCCTCCGGAGCCGTCGGGCATGGTCGTGCGGTCCTCGGCCGTGTTGCCCTGCCCGCAGTCCTCGGGGTCCTTGGTCCAATCAAGCAGCTGCGGTGTCAGCTCAGCAAGCACGCAGGGCGGGAAATGGATCAGAGTTGGCAAGGGCTCGCGGCCCTCCTCTTTGAGCCGCGCGAAGGCGCGGCGCACGAAGGGTGCTGCCTCGGACATGCG
>CAZPNG010000005.1:0-4758 GCA_964587845.1 uncultured bacterium
ATATTATTAATTATTATGAAACTTCCCCGCTGCCTTTCACCGTGGCTCCTTTGCGCACTCGCTGCTTTTGCAAGCTCGCCGCTCGCCGCCCAGCCGGTCGAGACGCTCCCCCCTCCCTCCGGCGAACGGCCTCCCTATCAAGCCGCCGCGTGCGGCCCTCAAACCCCGCTCTACGCGGCGGGCCCCACGCGCCTCTTCGCCTCGCGCGACGCAGGCTCAACCTGGCAGGCCCTCTGGCAGGCGCCAGCGCGCGAGGGTTCCATCGTCCGCATCGGCTGCGCGGGGCCTGCGCTCCACGTCCTGACTTCGGGCTCGCTGGCCCAAATCGCCGGCGACCCCGCGGCGCCCAAGCCCCTCCTTTCCACCGTCGACGCCCGCCATGCCCCGCTCCTCGCCTTCTCGGCCAGCCGTGACGGGCGCACCCTGGCGGTCGGGTCCGTGGGATGCGTTTTTGTGTCTCGCTCGTTGGGTGAGCGCTGGAGGCGCGTGAGGGTGGGAAAGCCGACCGAACACTTCGGCGACGTCCTCGCGGCGAACCGTTCAGGCTTGCCGATGTTTTTTGCGTCGCGAGAGCGGGTTTACCTCTGGACGGGCGGAGGCGCAGCCGCCACGCGCATCTTTGAGGCGGACAAGGCGGAACCGGAGACAACCGACGAGGTCCCCGAGGATGACCGGGAAGAGACCGCCGAAGGGCTCATTCCTCTCCAGCTTGCCTGCGACCGCCGCGCCCGGCGCGTGTGGGTGGGCACGCACCGGGGCGTCTTTGAAAGCGCCGACGGCGGGTTAAGCTTTCAAAGAATCGGCGGGCCCCTGCGCGGCGCGCAGGTCTTGGATCTGCAGGTCGTGCCCACGATGGGCCTGGTTGCAGCCACGGCGCGAGGCGCCTTCGCACTCGAAACGCGCACGGGACGCATTCGCGCGCTCCCCGGCCCGCTCGCGGCGGCTCAAGTCACATCGCTTGCCGCGCACCGGGGCAAGCCGCTCGTGTATGCTGCAACTTTGCGCGGGCTCCATGTGATCGATGGGACACCCTCCGGCTCAACCTTGTGGTTCGACCCCGAGCGTCCGAGCGCGGTCGTGCTCGCCGACATCTTTCGGCGCGAACCTCACGTGCAGGAGCTCTATCCCCACGCCATCCAGACAGCCGAGATTTCACTCGCGACTCTCAAGCGCTGGCGGGCCCGCTCTGCCCTCAGCACGCTCCTGCCTCAGCTTTCCGTGGGATGGGACAGCGACGTCTCGACGAACATCGACATCGACCGCGCCGGCACCATCCAGCCGGATGTCTTCATCGAAGGTCCCATCGACGAGGACCGCTCCTTGGATTTGAGCCTCACCTGGGATTTGGGGCGCCTGATTTGGTCAAGCGAGGACCGCTACATTTCGGGTCTCGCGCGCTGGTACGTGGAGCATCGCGAAGAGGTCTTGAGCGAACTGAACCGGCTTTACTTCGAGCGGCGCAAGGCCCTGATGGAGTCTGCGGCACCGGACCTCTCGACTGAAGACGCCGCTTCACGCTGGCTACGGGTTGATGAGCTCACGGCGCGGCTCGACGCTCTGACGGGAAACTACTTCTCTGAAAAAATCGCGCCCCTTTCAGACTTGTACCATGAACTGATGTTGCGCAGCGCGTCTTCTTAGGGTTTACGGCGGCGGGTTCGTCCGAGGCCAACCCGGCGTTTAGCTCCTTGCTTCCTGAGGGGGGACGACAGGAGCGCCCGCCGCCCATCTTGCAGGGTTAGATCCAGCCCTTGCGCCTGACGAAGGCAAAGATGCCGGCCGACACCAGGCCCATGAGGACGAGCGAAATCCAAAAGCCGAGGGGATGTTCGGCGCCGGGAAGGCGCACGAAGTTCATTCCGTAGATGCTGCTCAACACCACCGGCGGGAGCGTCACCGAGGCCAGCACGGTCAGCACCTTCACCACCTCGTTGATCCGGTTCGACACCGTGAAGAGGTAAATCTCCGTCATGGCCGCCAAGAGCTCCCGGTAGTTGTCGGTGAGGTTCATCAGGCGGAAGATCTGGTCGTAGACGTCGCGGAAGTAAATCTTCGCTTTCTCGCCGATGTGGGGCAGCTCCTCGCGCGAGAGCTGCAAGACCGTGTCGCGCTGCGGCTGCAGCACGCGCCTCAGATACACGAGCTTCTTGCGCGTCCTGAAAATCTCCGCCAGCACCTCCTGGCTGGGCTCCGCGAAAATCTCGTCCTCCAGCACGTCCACGTACTCGTCCAGGTACTCGAAGATCGGCGTAAAGCGCTCCATCATGCGGTCGAGGATCTGGTAGAGCGCGAAATCGACCCCGCGGCTCAGGAAGGCATCGGTCTTTTTTTCGATTTGCTGGCGGATGGTCAGGACCGAGCCGAGCGGCTCCATGTGATAGGTCACGAGGAAGTTTTTCCCGAGGAAGATGTCGATTTCGGTTGTGCGGATGACGTCCCCTTCCTCTTTCAGGCTCACGGCATGCAAAATCAGGAAGAGGTACTCGCCGTAGTCGTCGATCTTCGGGTGATGAATGACGTTGGCGCAGTCCTCGACGGCAAGCGGGTGAAACTGGAAAACGTCGGTGAGGATGCGAAACTCCTCGGGTGAAGGACTTTCGAAATCCACCCAGAGCACGCCGCGGCCGCCGGCGAGGGCCGCGCGCAGCTCTGGCTCCGAGAGATCAGCTTTCATCGCGTTTCCGTTTTCGCAGTAGTAGGACTGAAGCATCGCGTTAAACTCTCAGTTTATATCCTCTTCGAAACAGAAACACCGCCAGGGCAAAGAGCACCACGAAAAACACCGCCACTGCCGCCACGCTTCTGGCTACAGGCGCGTCGGAGGCGCCTACCATAGCATACCGAAGCCCGTTAATCATGTAGAAAATCGGGTTGAAGGCCGCAATTTTCTGCAGGAAGGCCGGCGCGATCGCCTGCGAGTGAAAGACGCCGCCGAAAAAGATGAGCGGTGTAATGATGAAGGTCGAGCAGACCGACAAATGGTCGAACTCCTCCGCCACCAGGCCCGCCAAAATGCCCAGGGCCGAGAAAGCGAGCGATACGAGCACCACGAAGTACACCGCCAGCGCCGGGTGCGCCAGCTCGAGCTGTGAAAAGCAGCTCGACACCCCGAGGACGGCCGCGCCCGTGATGGCGCCGCGCGCCAAGCCCCCGATCAGGAAGGCCAGCACCATCTCGGTGTACGAGAGCGGAGAAACCAGGAGCTCCTGAATGTGATTGCCCCAGCGCGCGATGAAAAGGGAGGAGGACGTGTTCGCAAACGAGCTTTCAATGACGTACATCATCACGATGCCCGGAATCAGAAACTTCATGTAGGGCACGCCGCCCAGGGCGGGCAGGGTCTTCCCCAGCGACAGCCCAAAGATGAAAAAGTACAGGAACGAGGAGATGGCCGGCGGCACCACCGTTTGCCGAAAGACCGAGAAGAAGCGAAAAATCTCGCGGCGCACCAGGGCCGAAAAACCGATCCAACGCTTCACTTCACGGCCTCCCGCATGCGAGTGAGCCGCACGAAGACATCCTCCAAGCTCGTGCGGTCCACCTCCACGTGCAACACGGCGAGGCCGCGGCCCTGGACCGCCCGCAGCGCGCTGTCCAGAACGCCGGGCTCATCGAGGAACCTCAGCCGGGTCCCGCCGTTCAGAAGTTCCGCGGTCCGCCCCGCCAGCTCCGAGGGGACACTCGCCAACGGCCCCGAGAGGGAGATCTCGACCCAGTCGCTCTTCATGGTGCGCAGCAGCTCGTCCTTGGTGCCGCACGCGAGGATCTTGCCGCGGTCGATCACCGCCACCCGGCTGCACAGCCGTTCCGCCTCCTCAATGTAGTGGGTGGTGAGAAAAACGGTGGTGCCCTTGCGGTTCAAGTCCCGCAGAAGTTCCCAGAGTTTATAACGCAGCTCCAGGTCCACTCCGGCCGTGGGCTCATCGAGAATCAGGACGCGCGGCTCATGCACGAGGGCCCGCGCCAAGAGCAGCCGGCGCTTCAAGCCCCCCGAGAGCCGGCGAAACCCCACCTTGCGCTTCTCGGCCAGACCGAACTGTTCCAGGAGACTGCGGGCGCGCTCGCGCGCGCGCCTGGCCGGCACGCCGAAGTAGCCGGCTTGAAACGTGAGAATGCCTTCAATCGACAGGAAGGGGTCAAAGTTGAACTCCTGGGGGGCCAGGCCGATCAAGCCACGCGTCACGCGGTACTCGCGAACGACATCGTGCCCGAAGACACTCACCTCTCCCCTAGAGAAATTTCCCAAGCCGGTGAGGATGTTGATGGTGGTGGTCTTGCCGGCCCCGTTGGGCCCGAGGAAGCCGAAGAAATCCCCCTCGGCGACCTCGAGGGACACATCGTCCAGCGCGCGGAGATTCTTGTAGTACTTGGTGACCGAGCGAAGCGAAAGGGCGGGGGTACTCACTCCTGGAACTTGCGGACGACGAGGATGGAGTTTTTGCCGCCGAACCCGAAGGAGTTCTTCACGGCCACGCGAATCTGATGGGGCCGAGCGACATTGCCCACATAATCGAGGTCGCACTCCGGGTCGGGCGCATCGTAGTTGATGGTGGGAGGAATCAAGCTGTTCTCCATGGCGAGCAGCGTGGCGATCAGCTCCACGCTTCCGGCCGCGCCGATCAAGTGCCCGACCATGGACTTGGTGGCGCTCAGGGGAATCTTGTAGGCCCACTCGCCGAACGCCTCCTTGACGATGTTGGTCTCGTTGCGGTCGTTCAAGGGGGTGGAGGTGCCGTGCGCGTTGATGTAGTCCACCTC
>CAZPNG010000006.1:0-4688 GCA_964587845.1 uncultured bacterium
ACTTCGATGGGGCCCTCCGCGCGGCGCTTGGAAAAGCGCTGCACGAGGCCCGCCGCCACACTCAAGACCTCTTCATCGCCGTTCACGGTGCCTTTCAGGATGAGCGTGGGCCCCTTGCGGTCGGGAAGCTCGAGGATGAGATCGCTTTCATGCGCCACGCTCTTCAAGTGCTGGTTCTCCTCCTCGTCGCGTCCCAGCACGGCCTTCAGCTTGGGGCTCAGCCGGAAGTGTCTTCCGAACCGCAGGTTCACCACGTCTCGGAAATCCCGGTAGCCGTACGCGAAGGCGTCCTTCATGCGGTCGGCAAAATGCGGATCGGTGAGCAGGCAGCCGCCGGCCGGCGTGGAATAATCGGAAATACCGAACTCGCGGGCCAGCTCCATCTGAATCTCGCGGCTTCGCCCCTCGATGGCCAGCAATTTTTCGCGATCCACCCACCCGCGCTGCTCAGGGATCGTGGGCTCCAAATGCTGGGCCGACAGCGGGCGCAAGAGCAGGCCTTCGAGGCCGGAGTCGCGCTCGATCACCCTCATCTTGTCGCGCTTCTGCGACATGGGCCGCTGGCCCAGGACCTCGCCGGTGAAGACAAACGAAGCCCCGATTTCCTCCATGAACCGGCGCGCGATCGAGAACATGTGGATGCGGCAGTCGACGCAGGGGTTCAAAGCCACGCCGTACCCGTAGCGGGGATTTTTGATGACGTCGAGGTACGCCTCATCGAGGCGCATGACGGTGAGCGGGATCTCAAGCGCCTGGGCGGCGCGAAAGGCATAGCCCTTGTCGCAGCAGCCCCATGGCTGGGTGAGAAAAAGAGCATGCACGGCCACGCCCTGGTCCTTGACGACCTTGCAGGCGAGCGTGCTGTCGAGACCTCCGGAAAGCAAGCCGACCGCTTGGACAGTCATTTCGCAGCCGGCGCCTCGTAGCCCGCGCGGCGCACCAGATTGCGGTCGCGCTCGACGGCCTCGGCGCTCGTGGTCAGGTAGCCGCCGATGATCAAGCCGTTTGCGCCCGCGCGCAGGGCCATCTCCTGAAACTGACGCCCAAGATTCACTTCGCGGCCCCCCGCGAGTTCCAAAACTGCTTTTGGAAGAATAAAGCGAAACACGGCGATGGTCTTCACCACCTCAAGGGGATCGATGGAAGGCGCGTCCTGCAGGGCCGTGCCCGGCCGCGGGTTCAGCACATTGATGGGCACAATCGTGGGGTCGAGCTTGGAAAGCTCGAAGGCAAGCTTTAGCCGATCCTCGCGCGATTCCCCCATCCCCAGGATCCCGCCGCAGCAGACTTCCAGCCCGCCCTTTTTGATCCGCTTCACGGTCTCAAGCCGGTCGTCAAAGCTGTGCGTGCTCACAATGTCGGGGTAAAACTCGCGCGAGCTCTGAAGGTTGTGGTTCACGCGCCTTACCCCCGCAGCTTTCAAGCGCGAGACGCGCTCCTCGGTGAGAAAGCCGATGGACACGTCGAGGTCGATCGCGACATGCTGCTTGACGTAGGCGAGCGAATCGATCACATGCTCGAAGTCCTCGTCGCTCAACTTGTCCCCGCTCGTCACCAGGCAAAAGCTGTGGGCGCCCTCGCGCTCCATGGCCTGCGCGCGCAGCAAGACCTTCTCGCGGTCGAGCAGCGGGTAGGTCGCCACCCCCGTCTCGTAGTGCATTGACTGGGAGCAAAACCCGCAGTCCTCCACGCACAACCCGCTCTTGGCATTGATGAGCGAGCAAAAGTCGAAGCGCCCCTGGTGAAAATGTTCGGTGATTTCGGCCGAGGCGCGAAGCAGAGCTTCGAAGAGGGAATCATGCGCATCCATGGCCAGTAGGGCCGAGGCCTCCTCGAAGGTGACCTGTCCGCCCTCGATCACGCGGCGCTTGAGCTCGTCAATCTGGACCTCAAGCATACGCCCGCGCCTGCGATTTCACGCTGCGAAGCATGGCCACCAGGCCCGGGATCTCAGCAAGCGCCGCATCGATTTCCGCGTCGGTCGTCAAAACGCTCAAGCTGAATCGAAGAGCGCCCAGCGCCTTCTCATAGGGAATGCCCATGGCGAGCAGCACGTGCGACGGCTCGACGGACCCAGCCGTGCAGGCGGAGCCCGTCGAGACCGCAATGCCCTTCTCGCTTGCCGTCAAAACCAATGTTTCGCCTTCGATGCCGTCGATTAAGACACTCAGGGTGTTGGAAATCCGGCTCGTCCGCGCGCCGTTCACCGTGACCCCCGGGATGCTCGAGACCAAGCCCTCCTCGAGGCGGTCGCGCAGGGAGCGCACGCGGGCGTCATCAGTGTAGCTTGCGCGCGCCAGCTCGCAGGCTTGAGCCAGGCCTACCGCGCCGGCGACGTTTTCGGTGCCGCCTCGCAGGCCGCGCTCCTGATGGCCCACAAGGAGCGGCCGGAGCTTCAAGCCCTTGCGAACGTACAGCGCCGCAATGCCCTTCGGAGCATGCAGCTTGTGCCCTGAGAACGTCAAGAGATCGATCGGGGTGGAACCGAGCGAGAGAGGCAGGTGCGGCACAAGCTGCACAGCATCAACATGGAAGATAATTCCGCGCTCGCGCGCGATTGCGCCGATTTCATCAAAGGGAAAGCGGACGCCGGTCTCGTTGTTCGCAGCCATGATTGTGACGAGGGCGGTTTCATCGCTGACAGCATCGCGCACGCGCTCGGCCTGGAGCGAGCCCTCCTGGGCCACGGGAAGATACGTGACGCGGTAGCCCTCCTGCTCAAGCTGTTCGAGCAGAAGCAGGACTGAGGGATGCTCGACCTGTGTCGAGACGATGTGGCGCTTCGTAGGATGGGCTGCGAGGATGCCCCGGATGGCCGTGACATTGGCCTCCGTGCCGCAGCTTGTGAAGACGATCTCGCTTGGGTGTCGCGCGCTCAGGAATCCGGCCACGCGTTCGCGCGCGTCATCCAGCGCGCGGCCGGCGTCGGCGCCGAAGCGATGCAGGCTGGAAGGGTTCGCATAGGCCTCCGCCAGGTAGGGCTCCATGGCCGCCCGCACTTCCGGCCTCACGGCCGTGGTGGCGTTGTTATCGAGATAAATGAGCACGCGACTTGCGCGACCGTCGGGAGCGTCAAGTCGCTCGTGCGAATTTATCCCGAGCGGCACCTTTTTCCCCGCCGCGTGGGGATCTCTCGCGTCAGGCATGAGCTGCGCACTCATAGGAGCTGTCCACCTGAATGGGTTCGAGGTTCACTTCGCGCACCATCGCCTCCAGCTCGCGGGTTTCGATCTCGACAGGGCTTTCGGCGCCGGCGTCATGGATTATTTTTTCGTTCAGGTTGGCGCCGGACAGGTCGTCCACGCCCCAGACCAGCGTCATCTGCGCCATCTTGACACCCAGGGTGGTCCAGTAGGCCTTCAAGTGCGGGATGTTGTCGAGCATGAGGCGCGAAACGGCAAAGATGCGAAGCTCCGTGAACGCATCGGCGAGCTTGACCTTATTCTCGAGCGGCGTGTTTTTGGGGTGAAACGCGAGGGGGACAAAGGACTGAAACCCGCCCGTTTCATCCTGCAGCGCGCGCAGGCGCACCATGTGATCCACCCGGTCTTCGTCGGATTCCAGATGCCCGTAGAGCATGGTGCAGTTGGAATGCAGCCCGAGTTGATGCGTCACGCGGTGGATGTCGAGCCAGCGGTCAGATGAAATTTTGGTGGCGCAAATTTTACGGCGCGTTTCCTCGGCAAAAATCTCGGCGCCTCCCCCCGGCAGGCCGTTCAAGCCGGCCTCCTTGAGCGCCAGAAGCGTGTCGCGGATCGAAAGCCCTGCCTTGGCGGCCAGGTCGTCGATCTCGACGGCTGTGAACGCCTTGATGAAGATCGTGGGGCTTAGCGCGCGGATCATGCGCACCATCTCAAGGAAGTACTCGAAGGAAAGCTCCTTGTAGAGACCCCCCACAATGTGCACCTCATTAATCCCGTGCACCGTCATGGCTTTTTCGACCACGCCCCGGATCTCATCGAGACTCAAGACGTAGGCGTCGGGCTCATCGGGATTGCGCGCAAAGGCGCAAAAGACGCAGGCCGCGTCGCAGATGTTGGTGGGGTTGAGGTAAAGGTTGTTGGAGTAGTAAATGCGGTTGGCGTGCCGCTTGCGCTTCACCCAGTTGGCGAGCTCGCCCAGCGTGAGAATGTCGGGCGCCTTGAAGAGGGCCAGGCCCTCCTCAAACGTCAGCCGCTCGCCCGCATAGACCTTTTCTCGAATCTGTTCCAGCATCTTATCCCTTGGGGACTGTCGCCCTACGAAGCGGGTCTCTGGACCGACCCGCCTCGTAGTGAGACGGTCCCTAACTGAGGGAGAGCATGCGCTCGATGGGCAGGCGCGCGCGCTCGGCGATCTCGCGCGGCACGCGCACCTCGACAATCAGCTCCTCCAGGGAGCGGATCACCTTCTCAATTGAATTCACCTTCATGTAAGAACAAACCGCCCCGCGGCTCGCCGGGTAAAACCGCTTCTGCGGGTTCTCCTTGGCCATGCGGTAGAGAATCCCCGTCTCGGTCGCCACGATGAACTCGCGGGCCGGCGACTCGCGCACGTAGCGCGTCATCCCTTCCGTGGAGAGGACCTTGTCGGCAATCCCCATGGATTTCGTCAGACACCCGCACTCCGGGTGCATGATGAACTCGGCCTCCGGGTGCTCGGCCCTCAAGGCGCGGATCTCCTCGTCGCGAATCAAAGCATGCGTGCCG
>CAZPNG010000007.1:0-3132 GCA_964587845.1 uncultured bacterium
GCCGCGTCTCGCGCGTCACAATCGCCCCGACGCCCCTTGTGACGACTCCGGACCGGTTGCGAGCTGATCTCGAGAGCGTGGCCCACGCGGCGCAGGTGGCATACCAGCAATTTGATTGGGCAAGACTCGTCGATCTGCGCACTCGGGCGGACAATCCCGCCGGAATGTTTTACGAACTCGTGCTTTCCTCCCGATTCGACATGAACGAGCAGGAGTTCGAAGCGGCGCTGCGCCGATGGGGTTTGTGGGAGCTACCGAGCTTGCGCTGGAGAGGGCAGTCTCAGTTTCGGCGCCTCGAGGTTTCCCTTGCCGGCGCGGTGACAGTGGGTCGCCTCTCGCGCCTCGAGGCCCGCAATCGCCTGGAACAATTCGGACGAGCCTTTTCGCTCACGTTTCCGTACGACTACGACGTGACCGGCGACACCGAGCTCTCGCTCATCCGCCGCAGCCCCCGCGTGCACGGCGTGCCGCTCGATCAACTTTTGGAAGCCCCCCGCTCCTGGGGCTACAACGTGCGGGTCTACAGTGATAGGAGGGGCTTTGCGGGAACGGAATCCTTGACGTTTGTGGTGACCGTTCCCGAAACCGCGTGGCGGTGGCTCGCGGACTTGCGGCTCTGGTGGATGGCGTGGACCGTGACCTCGCGGCTGGGCATGGTCGAGGCGAGCGGCTCAAGAGCCCTGCCCCTGCTCGGTGCCGAAGCCGAGGGCGCGCGCACGTTTCGCCTCGAGTTCCGCAGCGCCCGCCGCGCGCCGGCGGTCCCGGCGCAGACGCTCAGGACCGAGCGCGTCGTCCTTCGAGGCGTCAAGAGACACTGGGATGAAATTGAACGCCTGCTTTTACCCGACCAGCGGCTGCGGCGCTACTGGCCCGGCACGCACACGGACCTCGTGTTTCAACAGGGCAAGACGCAGGTCACGATCCGGCTGTCGAGCGATCTTGCGGAAGTCGGAACCCGCATCCTCACGCTCCGGACGGCGCGGCGGAAGCCTGCATCTTTTGACGCCTTGGCCGAACGCTTGACGGCCTCACTTGTCAAAGCGCTGGAGGGGCCGCCGCCCCCGCGACGCCGCGAGCGCGGAGACTTTGAGGGGATCTTTACCTGGCGTGCGCTCGCGGCCCAGGAGTCTGCCTCTGTGAGGCCGATCGATCGACTGAAAGACGCCTTGTTTCACGCCGTGCTGGAGCCCGGGGAAGAGGACACCGGGAGCCCCGTCGATCTTATGACGGCTCGCGTCGGAGAAGGGACGGATGCGCCCGACTTGCCGTCTCACATCGCGTCGACCCTCGAGCGCGCGGGGATTCCGCTTTCCAATACCCCTTCCGGAACCCGGCGGCGCGTGATCGAACTTTTGGAGCAGGATTTTGCGCATCTGGAGTCGGGGGCCTCCCTATTTCTGGGGCTGGATCGCCAGCGTAGGATCCGGCGCTCGGAGCTCTCCGAGGACTCGAGTCGACATCTCGCCTACGAGTATGAAGGTCCGGAAAGCGACCTGGTGGTCACGTGGGGTGTTCGCGCCCCGGACGTGCCGCCGTGGGCCGAGACACGCCGGCGCACGTATGAGTTTCGGCTTCACCGGCATCCGGTCCTCGGGGCTCGAGGGGAGGAAAGCGTCCAAGAGGCCTTGCAGTTCAGCACGGGCGATTGGAGCGCCCTGCGGGCAGCCAGACGCCAGCGGCGGGTGGAGGACCTCGACGCGGCTTCAATCGTTTTTGTGCGCCATCCGGTCGAGCCTCCCCCAGGCCAATACGGCGAGGTTGAGCTCTTTCGCATCCGCATTCACTTTCGCACGCGACCCGGCCGGGTCTTCTCGCGCGACTACAGCGCGCTCGTGCGCGGCCACGGGCCGCCACGGATCGTGCCGCGCACCGGCTTCCGGCTCGAGAAGAAGCCGCGCTCGTCTCCCGCCCGCGCGCCGGCGATCGTGTGGGATTTGCTGGGCCGAATGGCGGAGGAAGTGAGGGCGAACGCTCCCGGCTGGCGCACGCGTTCGGGGAACTTGGTCAAGCTGCGGGAGATGCTCCTGGCGAACCGCAAGTTCATCGGCGAGTTGGCGCGAGCCATGGTGCAATGGCCCGTGAACTCGCACTCCGTGGCCGCGGCGCAGGCGGTCCTCGAGTCGATGGGGAAAGTCGCAGTGCCTGCGGTGCTGGATGTGGCTGAGGCGGCGAAGGACGCTGAAGCATGGCCGGTCCTCGCCTCCACGCTCGCTGGGCTGGGCGAGGACGCTGCTGCAAGCGTGCGCGCTCGCCTGCGAGAGCTCGGCGCGCGCGTGGATGACGAAATGACGGTTGCAAAGAGGTTGCGGCTCATGCGTGTCCTCCTCCTGGCGGGGCGGGAAGACGCCTCGGCAATCTCGGGAGTCATCGTGCGGCTTGCAACCGAAGAACTGCTGCGCTGGGAGGCCGCCGGCCTTCTTTGGGATGCCCTAGCCTCCACGGATGCCAGGACCTTGGAAGCTTGGCGAGGCCGGCTCGGGGAGGCGGTCTCAGCGCGCCTCGGGCAGGAACCCGACGCCCCGGATCTCACCTTGCTTGAGGGGGTGTTAGACCTTTTCAGCGCTCGTGCAGAGGTGGATTTCAGCACGGCGCTCTCAAGGCTCCAAGGGTCTGCGCTTGAGATCGAGCGACGAGCTCGCGAGAGGGAACGCGCGACGAAAGGCCTTGTGGTTCGGGACCTGAAGCAGGAGCGGCCGCTTTCCAGAGCGTACATGATCCCGTATCTTTTGGGAACGCTCTTCCGCCATCCGCTCTTTGAGGAAGGCGGCCCGCTGCCGTGGACCCGGCGCAGGGGGATGATGCACCACCTTCTTGAAAATACGGCCGTTGGCGCTGAGATGCAGTCCGACGCATCCTACAGGTTTAGTTGGCATGACAATGCAGACAGTTCCTTGCAGCATCTGCATGAAAGCTTGCGCCATGAACTGGAACACAACGTCGTGGAGTTGGCCTTACCCGGGTGGAGGAGGTTGACGGCCGAGCAGGAAGCCGTCCTGGAGGAGTGGTTTCCCTATCTCGCTGAGTTGGAAGATCCCGAGCCCGGCAGCCCGCAAGCCACAGGTCTCGACGTGAGCGCCGACCACTCTCGTGAGGGAGTGGAGGAGTTCCAGGAGGCATTTCGTGATGCAAAGC
>CAZPNG010000008.1:0-2554 GCA_964587845.1 uncultured bacterium
GGAGTTCCTGAATCCCGATCGGGTCACTATTCCCGGAGAACTCGGCTCGATTGAGGAACGTTACATTCCCGAATCGGTAGCGCGAACGCCGGATGGCGCGCCACAAGTGCCCCTCATCGTCCACATTCAAGACGCGCACGCCGTGTATGAAGCGCAGCTTCACATCCGTGAAATCCTCGATGTCCTCCAAACCAAGCACAAACTCGCGTACGTCGGCTTTGAGGGCGGGCAGGGTGAAGCCCAGTCGGCCGTGCTGCGTTTGATGCCCGATGAAGCTGTCAAGCAGCGTGTCCTCAAGGCCTACACGAAGCGCGGCGAGCTGTCGGGCGTCGGGCTGGCCTCGGTGTTGAACCCGGAAGGATTTTTCTTCGGGCTTGAGAACCCCGACCTCTACGAGAAAAACCGCATGGCATTTCTGGATGCGGACCGCGAGCGCGGGCCCTGGATGGACAAGCTCACGCGCGTGGGGAAGATCCTGGAGCGGCTTGAGCGGCGCATCGACTCGCCCCGCCTCGCCCACCTCAAGCAGGCGCACGGCCTGTGGCGCATGACGAAGAAGGACATCCTCGATTTCGTCGGGAAGCTCACGGAGGTGAGGGCGTTTGAAGGGGCCGACGCCGATGAGTTTCCGCACCTGGGCAAGTTGATGCGCATCCTTGAGCGCGAGCGCACGCTCGATCGCTCTGAGGTGGCCCTGCAGAAGGAAAAACTGCTCGTGTGGGCGGAGCGCCAGGGTGTGTACCTTCTTTCGAATGCCGTCCGCGACGTGCTGCTTGGAAAACTGCGCAGCACCCGTGAAGGGAAGCTTGAGGACAGCGTCTTCTTCGAGGACTTGTTTGCCCGGCTGGACACGATTGATCTGGGGCTGGCCAAACTGCGGGAGCAGTATCCCGATTTCTTTGCCTACTGGGAACAAACCCAGGAACTGGAGACCCTCAAGGGCGGTCGGCTGTTCGACGAGGTGGAGGCGTATGTCCGGGCCGTGAAAGAAACGGTTTACGAGAACCAGGACGAACGCGACCTGGATCTCCTGGCGGAGAACCTTGAAATCCTCAAAAACTTAGCGCGCCTGGAAATGACCCGGCAGGAGTGGGACCGGTACCTGGCCGGGCTCGATCAATTTTCGGGGGCTTTCTTCCGCGACAAGCTGCTCGACCTGGGACTCGACGCCAAGGAAGACGATGCCTTCTTGTTCAGTTGGGACCGGGAGTCCAAGCCGGCGCAGGAGTTCTACCGTTTGGCTGTCGAGCGCGATCGCGTCATGCTGCGCCAATTCGTCAAGCTCCTCAAGAAGCGCGGAGAGAAACTGGCGGCCATCGTGACCGGCGGTTTCCACACCGAGGGCTTGCGCGACATTTTGGAGCAAGAGGGCTTCGCTTACATGGTCGTGGCGCCGCGCATCTCAAACGCCAACGCCCCCAGCCCCTACCTGCGCGTGATCAAGGAGGAGAATCTCTCGTGGCAGAAGTGGCGCAAGCTCAAATCCGCCACCCTCGCCATTCGGGATCCGCTCTCCGGCAGATTCGCGTCCGACTTCAACCGGGCCGCCGTGTCGGTCTCGATTCCGCTTCTGCAGCCGACGCAGGTTGAGCGCTGGCAGTCTCGATTGGCCAACCATTCCCAAGGCCGGTTCTTCCTGCCCGTCTTTTTTGAAATCGTCAATCGGTATACCGCCGTGGAAGCCGGAGGTCTCGACGCCAATCGCCTCGAGAAAGCCATCAATGCGAAGGCCGAGGCCCTGGTCGATGGCATCGAATCGATTCTGAACGTCAGCAACTCCCTGGCGCGCCAGAGGCTGGTCTTGTTTGAAGGGGCGATTAACCGGTTGCGGGCGAAAGACCGGCTGACCCTCGAGAGCTTCAGCGGCCTCGTGGATGTCTTTCTGAAGTTTCCCGTAAGACTCAAGGATTCGGATGCTTCGAGAGCGGACGTGCGCAGAGCTGTTCATAAGTTCGTGGAAGACGTCTTGCGCAGTCCCATCTCGATCCAGCCTGCGACTACCCTCGATCTTCACCAGCGCTTGGCGGAGCTCGAGCGCCAGGCGGCCAAAGAGGCGGGGAGCCCAGAGAGCCAAGGTCCCTCCGCTCGTGAGGAGCTTTTGCAGCGACTCTTGCCGGTTGTGGGCTTGCCTGCATTTGCAGGGCGGGTGACGGCGTTCGGTGAAGATGGCGCCGGACTCTTTGCCATCGGCACAGCGTTGGCTGCTGGGCCCGGCTTATCCGGTCGCCTGGTGGGCCCGCTTGTGGTTGGCACGCGTCAATCCTCCGTCCGTGCTGACGAGTCCAATAAGGTTTCGACGGCCCCTGTGGTCGACGATGACTTCCAATTGCCAGACGATGACATTGAACTCGTGGAACTACCGAGCGATCCAGAGTCCGCAGTCGCGGATGGGCTCGTTGGCCAGCGCGACCCGACGCCTGGAAGCGATCCCGCCGTTCCAATCCCCGCTTCTGCTTCAGATGCGCGGCCGCCAGCAGATTCCGACGCCGATATGCCTATCGATTGGAGTTTTCTAGATAAGGAGCGCCCGGCTGATGCCCCAGCAGCAGACGAC
>CAZPNG010000009.1:0-2715 GCA_964587845.1 uncultured bacterium
GGCTCTGCCAGGGGAATGCGGCGCGCGCTGGCAAGGAACGACACCCCCAAGGCATGCAGCGCTTCGCGTCGGCTCTCGAGTGTAGCGCGGGCCTGGCGGGCCATCGGGTCCGATGAATCAACCCATGTCGGTATATCCACGAGGGCAGCCAAGTCCGCGATCACGGAAGCGAAATCCCGGCGGATGGACTGCCTCTCGTCATCCGTGACATTGGGCAGTACGCTCACGTCGATTGAGCTGCCAAGCTCCTTGTAAAGCGCCCTGCGGGCATCCCACTCGGGAAACGCGGGCTGCACCTGGAATTCCTCCGCTTCAGCCGCCAAGGCGGACAAGATCGCTTGGGCCTCAAGCCGCACGGCGGCCTGGGGATCCCCGAACTGTGCAGTGATGATCTCCTCGATCGAGGTTCCTTCCGGGGCCAGCTTGCGCAGCGCCTTCCCGGCGAAATACGCGCCGATGATCAGAATTTCAGCCAGAGAACTTGCCCGGTCAGGGGGCGCATCCACGGGCCGGCTCCGGTGAATGGCGAGCGCGACGCGTGCCGCCCGGCGCAGCACCCGAAGGAGGTCGGTGCGGGCCAGGAGGACCTGGATCTCAAGACGCGGCAGCTGCTGTGCCAGCTTCGGCCGCTCTTCACGCCTCGCACGCTGCCACGCACGCATCCCTTGCTCCCATACATCAAGCGCACGGTCAAAGTTTTCATCTGCAATCCTCACCTGCTCATCAAACACCAAGGCTAGCGGATTCCTGAAGATTTCCCTGACGAAACGGCGCGCTTGCGCTGCAGGGGGTTGCGCCTCTTGGCCTGCCGATGCCGCGAGCCTCCACGGGAGCCCCCCAGATACCGCGGCCAGCAAGCCGACTTCCAGGAACGATCGCCGGCTGACGCGAGCAGCGACGGCCGCTGGCGCTCGGCGGGCGGTGACTGCCCGAACGGAGGAATCCCGCTTGGGCGCAGTTTTTCTGAGCGCTTCGGCCTTGTCGAAGGCCTCCTCGGACTTCCGAAGGGATTCCCGGGCCTTGTCCTTGCGTCCGAGGGCCTCGTATACAGTCGCGAGCTCGTCGTGCACGGCGCTGATCCCCATCCAAGTCTCCGGGTCTTGATCGTCCAGGCGCAGGGCTCGTTCGAACGGGGCCACGGCCCTGAGAACCAGGTCCATCGCCTGCTCATTTCTGCCCGCCTCGCGCTCAGCGGTTCCCCATGCTAGGTACATGTCCCCGAGACTGCGGTGGCCTTGGGAACTCTTGCCGTACTGCCCGATGAGCGTCTCGAAGGCCTTCACACCTTTCTCGTACTCCTTCAATCTGAGGAACGCGCCCCGCAGATTGTGCCAGTGAGCGGGCTCGTCTGGTTCAAGTTCGATGGCCCGGGTATTGATCGGGATCAACTCCTCGAGCTTTGGCCTCGCCTCCCGCCTCAAATCCTCAGCTTGCGCCCTCAAAGAAACTGCAGTGGCCCCCACTTGCTCGGCCCGCTTCTCAAGCTCGACGGCTCGCTGCCATTGGGGCATCGCCTGGCCGTAGAGAGCGTCTCCCAGCCGCTGCCATCGGTATGCAACAGAGTCATCTCTCTTCAAAGCCGCTCGCCAGAAGCGTTCTGCCTCACCAAAGTTCCCGGCTCCAACCTCCCTCAGAGCAAGGGCGTCATCAATGAAGGCCAGGCTTTTCCAGGCAGCTTCCACATCCGGATCGAACAACGCCCGCACCATTCCCCGGCTCTTGAGTTCCCGCTCAAGCCAGGCCTGAAGCTCCAAGTACACCTTCGCGCGCGCCTGCCATCGGGCTTCCCATCTCTGCTGTACCCCTCTTTGGGCTCGTCCGACAGCGGCATCCCGCTCTGCGGTTTCGAGTTCGGCTTGGACATTGATTTCCGAGCTAAGTGCCATCTGAAGAAAGATCACGCGGCCGGCCGCGGTCGGAAAGTTCAGCTGCTCAAAGATGTAACGGCGCACGGCCGCAGCCTGATCGAGTTCATCCTCCGTCAAGTCCTTCGCAGCGAGCAGCGCCCCGACTGCCAAGAGGACAGTTTTTTCCACGACTTCTGCCCGCTTCTCCCCTGTCTGCTCGACCCAAAGGCGCACGGGTTTGGCAAATTGCGGCGCCTCCTTGCCGAGTTCCGCTCGGACGTCGTCAGGCAAAGGTTTCTCAAACAGCTGCACAAGAAGGGACACCGCCGCCGAAGACGTCGATTCGAGCGTTTCTTTCGGCGTTCCCGGTTTCACTCCGTCCTTCTGCGTGTCGGCTCGCAACAAGGAAGGCACAAGCGCCGCCCCTGCTGCGCTTGCACTCGTCTCAAGAAAACGGCGGCGCGAGAGCACGGCCGCCGGCGCGCTGCGCCGCGCAACTCGATCCCGACCTTCGTCCTCAGAAAAATCGTACAGCTTCTCAAGCAAAAGGAGCGGGTTTACAGCGCGGCTGCCTTTCAATAAATCAAGCATCTTAGCGTTTGAAAAAATGTTTGGGTTCCGCGGCAATAGGTTGACCAAGGAAGCCCGGGTGTTAGGTTCGACGTAAGTAATTTCAAAATGCAAATGGCTGTACGATCTCCCATATTGCTTTCGAACGTCTCTGGGCACTTCAATGTCCGGCCCGAGTGCTTCCATCCACCAACGTCCCACCCTTCCGATGACTTGACCGGCTTGAACGGCCCGACCTTCGAACGTCTCCGGTCTACCAGCGGGGAACCCGAGCAATCTGCGGACACTGCGACCGCCG
>CAZPNG010000010.1:0-2518 GCA_964587845.1 uncultured bacterium
ACAGGTCCGTGCGCCCCACCAGCCGCCGCTCGTGATGCAGGAAATCCACCAAGGCGCTCTCGCCGGTGAGCTCCAAGCCGCGCACCTGCGACGGCAGGGACCCGAAGTGCGCCAAGATTCGGAATCGGGCGGGATCGGGAAACGCCAGCATGAGGGCCACCCGCTTGAGCTGGAAGGTCTCGCCCATCGTGTTCGCGATCAGATGGGCGAGGGCGGAGAGGTTCAGGGTGTCGAGAGCTTCGTCGATGAGGCGCACCAACGTGCCGTAAGGGTCGGGGCGCTTGCGGTAGATCCAGCGAGCCAACAGCACCGTGACGGCTTTCTCAAGCGGCTTGTAAGCGAACGCCGCCAGGATGCTGGACAAGAGAATGGAGAAGGAGGCCAGAACCGCGGCGGGGCGGTGACGCAGAGAACCGGACGCGCGGAACAGGAGGACGCACAGGCCCCCCGTGAGGAGGACGAGAAGGACGGTGACGATAAGTTTGCGGACGAAACGCTTGCGCTTCCTGTCGTATCTCACTGCGCGCCTCGAGGAGCGCCCCGCCTTGCCTGTCCGGTCCCCGACGCGGGAGCTTCGAGCGCCCGGGCGGCCGCCCGGGCCGCGGTAGTCAGCTTCGCGACTCGGAAAACATGCGCTCGACGATGTCGACGCAGCGCCGGCACAAGGAAGGGTGCTTGCGGTTATCCCCCACCGTTGGACGCCAGGTCCAACAGCGTTCACACTTGGAGCCCTCGGCGTGCGCAACGTCGACGCCGAGGTCGTACGAATGAGTCCCGTGGGTCACGCGGCCGTCGCCCTGCCCTTCCAGGAGGCTCACGGCCGACACGATTAAAATCTTCGGGAGATGCGCGCTGTAGGTTTTCAAAAAGCCGAGAAGCTCCGGTGCGGCCGTCCGCAGCGCCACGCGAGCCTCCAGAGAGCTTCCTATTATACCCTGCTCTCGGCACCCTTCAAGGCGCTTGGCCACAAGCCCGCGTACCTCCAGAAGGGTGGCCCAATCACCCAAGAGATCGGCAGAAAACGGGGGGAACTGTAGGGACGGCCAGGAGGCCTCGAACACGCTCTGCGACTCGCGCTTGCCCTCGAACGCGCGCCACGCCTCCTCCGCCGTGAACGGCAGGATGGGCGCAAGCAGCTTCGCCAGGCACTGCCAGATCACGTGGAGGGCCGTCTGGCTCGAACGCCGCTCGCGTCCGTCCGGCGCTTCGACGTACAGGCAGTCCTTGAGCACGTCGAGGTAAAATGAGCTCAAGTCGGTCGCCGCAAAATCCGTCACGAGTCGGTAAATCTGGTGAAACCGGTGCATCTCGTACGCTCGAGTGACCTCGCCCACGAGTTCCTGAGTTTTCGCGAGAGCCCACTGGTCTAGGGGGTCCATCTCGGCAAACGGCACGGCGTCTCGGGCCGGATCGAAATCATAAAGGTTGCCCAGCAGGAACTTGAAGGTGTTGCGAATGCGCCGATAGGCCTCCGCCATGCGCTCCAAAATCTCCTTGGACAACCTCACGTCGAACTGATAATCGCACGAGGAGACCCAGAGCCGCAGAGGATCCGCCCCTAAGGTCTTGAGGACCTCCTGGGGGCTCACGACGTTGCCGGCCGACTTGGACATTTTCTTCCCTTCCCCATCCACCACGAATCCGTGCGTGAGGACAGCCCGGAAGGGCGATCTTTTCTCCAGCGCCACGGCCGTGATGAGCGAAACCTGAAACCAGCCGCGGTGCTGGTCGGAGCCTTCGAGGTAAAGGTCCGCGGGAAAAGAAAGGCCCTCAAAACGCTTGAGCACCGCCTGATGGCTCACGCCGGAATCAAACCACACGTCGAGGATGTCTTTCTGCTTCTCAAACTCCTTCTTGTGGCAGCCCTCGCACGCATAGTCATCGGGCAAAAACGCGCTCAGTGGCTCCGAGAACCAGACGTCGGCCCCCCGCTCCCTGAAAAGCTTGATCACCTTCTCCTTGAACGCCGCGTGGCGGCCGCACGACTTACAGGTGACGATGGGGATCGGCACGCCCCAGGTGCGCTGGCGCGACAGGCACCAGTCCGGCCGCGTCTCCACCATCGAACCGATTCGATTCTTTCCCCACTCCGGGTAAAAGGTGATCTTGTCTTTGATTTCCTCAAGCAGTTTTTTTCTCAGCCCTTTTTCATCGATTTTTAGAAACCATTGCTTCGTAGCGCGAAAAATAACGGGCTTTTTGCACCGCCAGCAGTGGGGGTAAGAATGAGAATAAGTCTCCTCCTTGATCAACATCCCTTTCTGTTTCAAATAATCTATAATTTTTTCGTTCGCTTTAAAAACATGCATTCCTTCGGCCAACGGAAAATCCTTGGTAAATCTGCCCTTCTCGTCAACCGGAGAAATAATGGGCAGGCCGTTTTGCAAGTGTCCAAAAAGATAGTCTTCGTCGCCATGTCCCGGTGCGATATGCACAATGCCGGTGCCGTCTTCCGCAGAGACATAGTCCGCGGCAATGGTCGTACCTTCACCCTCCTTCAAGGGTAGATTGTAACGAA
>CAZPNG010000011.1:0-4418 GCA_964587845.1 uncultured bacterium
TCGCCGGTGCCTCGCCCGCAGCTTCCGCCAGCGCCTTCTGCGCTGCCTTCAAGCGCATCTCCAAAACATCATCGCTCAACGAAGCAGCGTCCCGGACGGCCTGACCGAGCGCCGCGATCACGGCCTCCAGCTCCGCTCTCAAAATGCCCGCCGCCGCCTCAACTTCCCGCTTCTCCCGTACCAGATCGCTCTCCGGTTTCGCCTCGGCAGCGGGAAGCGCAGTCTTGGGCGGAGCCACGGCTGGGCCGGGCAGAGAGACTTCCGGAGCGGCGCTCACCTGAGGCGCACTCGCAGGGGGAGCAGCTTCGCTCGCGCTCAGCAAAACTTCCTCAGCAGCGCTCTCCGCACGGTCTACTTCAACTGAAGCCGCCGGGCCTTCGAATCCCGCTTCCGCAAGGCCCCCGTTCTTAAGGTTCTCATCATTCCGCACGTTTTCGCGGATCTCGGCCGCGAAGGCCCTCGCTTGATCCGCCATTTCCCTGGGGCTCTTGCCCCGGATCGGGCCCACAAAGCCCGTTAGCCCCTCTTCGCGGCTGAAGATCTCGTTGAGAATAGTGTGGATGTCCTCGCCGCTGACCCCTTGTTCGACTAGGGTGCGGACGATGGCGATTGCCTCGCGCACAAGTGCCTTCTCGCGTCGGACTTCAGGATTGCCCGCCAATGCCCGCCTCACCCATCCAAACACGCCGCCCTGTGCGTCGCCAGATGAGCTTGAGGCAGCCGCAAGTCCCATGTCTTTGTAACCGTCCGGGTATGCCTCCATCAGGTCACGAACGCCCCTCCAGTCGGAGCGGCTGGGTTTCGGAGTGCGGCCCGACTCATCCGGCATCAGGAGCGGGCCCACGTACGCGTTTAACTCGTCGAGCAAGCGCATGTCCGCCGACTCAGCGCCGTACACCCCCGCCTCCGCATGGAACATCACGTGGAACCACTCGTGGTATCTATTGAAGACCTCCTCCTCCACAGCTTTGGCAAGCCCCATGGACACGCCCACCCAAAAGCCCAGGGACGGCGCGCCTATTGCAACTGCAAACGCCGGCGCCGCCCCAAAGGCGCCCTTGGAAAGCATGCGATAGAATTGCCGAGCGCGCTCATCCAGAACGACCACGCGGGCTCCACGGTCAAAGCGCGCGTCTTCCGCCATCTCGTCCAAGTAGCGATCCAGCTCGTCCGCACTCATCTTGTTCGCCACGCCCCTGGCTTCCAAAGACATTCTCATGAGCGTTTTCAAATATGCCTTGGCGGCCGCCCGGACTTCCTCATCGCCGCTCTCGAGACCTGCGAGGATGCGCGACTGCCTTCCAATCAGGGCCATCCGGATCTCCGCGAGATACCGTCTCGCCTGCAGCTTGGAAAGACCCATGCTCCCCTTGCGGTCAGTGAGCGCCTTCAGCAAGGACTCATGAAGACGGCCCACGGTTTTCAGGAGGAGCGCTTCGGCCGACGTGCCGCCCAGGAACGCAACGAGGTCAATGAATGTCGAAAGCGTCCTCACGAACGCGGCGAAGTCCGCATTCGACCAGCCCTGCATCTGGTAGGGTCCAATCTCGGAGAGCTCTTCGAGGATCTGCAGAACTTGGTCAATATCTCCCCGGCGGGCTGCAGCATACAGGTCGTAGACCCTGCGGCGGGCATCCTCGGAGCCACGCCGAAGCGGCTTTCCGTCCTCCGCGGCGGGCACCGGGATTCTGGTTGCGGCCCGACGCCCTCTGGGCTGCGGGACAGACTTCTTCGAGGACACGCCCAGGCCCGAGTTCATGGCCGGCGCGACCGCCATCCGGCCTGCTCCCGTCGCGATGCGGCGGGCGAACAGGCCCGCAACAGCCCGAACGCCAGCCGCAGCGCCTCGGACCGCCGTGCCGACCACCAAAGCCCCGAACCGGACCGCAATGCCGAGGACCGCCCCAAACGGCATGTTGGCGCGCGAGGAATCGCCGAGATCGCGGATCCTTTCCCTAAGTGCGCCCCAGTTCGTAAAGTAATTTCTGGCCCGGGCCCAGGTGCGCTTCACAAAGCCCCGTACGCCCGTCCCGTACAGAATCGCGCCGAGATCAACGGACCGAACCAGCTGACCGACCTCCTGCGCCAGCCTTAGGGTCTCATCAAACTTTCGCTGCGCTTCCTCTTGCTGCTGGCGTGACGCTTCCGCGCGCGCCTCTGCTCGTCGGTGGTCGATTTGCTGCCAAACCGCCCGCATCTGCTCCACCCTCGCGTCGGCCCGAGCGCGAGCTTTCTCAAGATTCTTCAAGGAGATTTCGATATCTCGCTCGGCTTGGGCTTGTTCTTCCCGGGCCTCTTTGGCTGCGCGATCCGCCTCCACGCTCCCGGCCCAGCGGGCTTCCAGCTCCGCTCGCTCGGCCTTGCGCTGCAGGTCCTTGACTCTCTCCTCCGCAGCGTCGACCTCCGCTTCCGCCGCGTTAAAGTCTGCCATCTCACTATCGAAAGCATCCCAATCGAGGTTCTTAAACTCGTCCACGAGTACCTGATCTTCCTCTGTCAGCGGCACGCCCGCCTCTTCCACCCGAATGAGCCCGTCCAGATACCTTTCCCCCACCGACTTACGGTTCTCCACGCCCACGAACTGCTCGTAAGTCGGGTGGAAGTCGCGGCCCGCCGACCAACTCTCTTCGTCCTCCGTTGCCGCGAGCGCCTGGCGGTAGAACTCATACGCCGCTGCAGCGCGTCCGTATTCAGTCTCGGGCTCTTCGGCAAAAGGGTCCTCTTCGAAAGCCGCATCGCCAGCGTCGAGGTAGAACGCTGCAGGTTTCACCCTGCCCGATTCAGGCTGCGCAGCCTCTTCGTCAGCTTCCTGCGCCGCCTGGTCCATGAGGCCCAGAAGGCTTTGAGGAACCTTGCCGGGCACGACCTGCGCTTCCCCTGTCGCGCTCCGGGTTCCGGCGCGGCCGCCCACGGCGCGGGCGATAGCCCGGCCCAGCGCCCGCACGCCAGCCGCAGCGCCTCGGACCGCGGTGCCGACAACCAAGGCCCCGAACCGGACCGCAATGCCGAGGACCGCCCCGAACGGCATGTTGGCGCGTGAAGGGCTGACGAGGTCCCTGATGGCTTGCTTGAGCGCACTCCAGTTGGTGAAGTAGTCGCGCGCGCGTTGCCAGAAAGGTTTGGAGGACGCCTGAGGAGCTTCCCTGCCAGCCGCCTCTTCTTGATTCTTGAGGGCATCAGCCCCTTCATCGCCCACGGCAGCCTGCCCGGTTGTGCGATCTGATTGCGTCCCTGTCGCCTGCTCATTCGCCTCGGCGGCAGCGCCGGCGCCCTCACCCGCGATAATCAGGTCTTGCGGCACCTCGGCGGGTACCGGATACCCCGTCTTATTGACTCCTGCGTCGCGATCGTAGACGACCTCGTATTCAAGCTCTGCGGCGTCCAGCGTGCCGCCCGTGCGCCGCACGCGGAAGACGCGCGTGACATGATCGAATGCGATGGAGCCTTTCTTATAGCCTTCTCCGCCGTACTTTGAAAACTGCTCTTGCGGCGCATCTACCTCGATGATGTATGCGTCAGAGTCATCTACCGAAATCGAGTACTTGACCAACGCATGCTTAGCGAAATTAGCTGGCCCGCCGCTGCGATTGGTCACGCGTCCATCCCTGAAAAGGGCCGCAATCACATCCTTGGACTGCGCCGGGGCCTTGTCGTTCACGCCTCGATAGCTACGGCCTGGAATCGAAACGCCCAACATCACGTCTAATGAAGCACTGGTATCGCGCCTCAAATTGATGACTGCGACGCCCGATCCGGATGCTTGTTCGGCTTCCAGAGAATCCCATCCCGCATCTGTCGTGGTTTCGGGAACACCCGCAGCAAGGCGGTGCCGGGCCTCCACCTGCACGGCTTCCTTATGCAGTAGATCGCCCTGCCGGCGCAGCTCGCTCTGCCGCTCCGCCAGTTGCTCCGGCGAAAGGTCTTCGCCGACGCCATTCATGTGCTCCCTCATCTCTTGGCCGAGTTTTCCCTGGCGAATCTCCGCCTCGGAGGCAATTCCCGCAGACTGCGCATGGGCCATCCATCCCCGCAACTCGTGGAGTTCATGCTGGGCTCGCGACTCGGACGTGGCGTACACGGCGAGCGCATCGCGGCCCGCGTGATCGTGACCAAAACCCGAATCGATGACGACGAGGACCCCATCCGCCTCAAGGCGAAGCTCCCCCGTGCTCGTTGTTATGCGGCCGCCCTGGCTCGTCACGGCGGCGCGGAAATCGTAGCGGCCGTCTGAACCGCGCGGAACGTGAATCCCCTGGCTCTCAAGCTCTGATGCCAGCGCGTCGAAAACAGTCGCGTTCGTCCAGCTCCCGAGCTCTCGGCTTCGCGCCTGAAAACCTGCCATACGGCGCCTATCGCTCATCCTGCCTTGCGCCATATCGCGGTTGAAGGCCTCATGCTGCGCGCGCGTGCGGCCGCCC
>CAZPNG010000012.1:0-2932 GCA_964587845.1 uncultured bacterium
TTGCGCGCATCGAGCGCGTCTTTGAGACTCACGTGGTGGATCTCAAACTGCGCGCTGAAGCGCGCCGGTTCTTCGCCGACGCCAGGGAGTATCTGCGGGGGTTGCTTGTACGCGCCCGCGCGTCCCGCCTGCCGGTCGTGACCGCAGGCCCTGTGGACATTTTGTCGGAATCGCAGCTTGAGGCGCTGGCTCTGAGGCTCGCTGAGGCTGGGGAGCGATCGTTGAGCCTGGCGCGGTCCTTTCTCGAGGTTGCGGGCGAGCGCGAGCAGACCGAGGTCGTGCCTTCAGCCACTCGCGTGTTGGCCGCAGTCGCGCCGCTTTCAGACGATCAGCGCACTCAAGTCTTGGACCGAGCCCTCGCGCGCAGCCGGAGCAGCAGCGCCTCTCGGCGTCTGACCGCTTCCCGTGTGCCGGCTCAAGAGCTGCCCGCCGCCGATGGGTCGTTGCAGGAAATCCTCCGTCGTGTGGTTTCCTATCGGTATCTGCGAGCCGACCAGCGCAAGTGGACGTATGTCTCCCTAGAAGACGGATTTGCTCCCGTCCGGGATGCCGCCTTCGATCTGCTGCGGGCCATGTTCGCGCTGGCACTGGACGGCGAGGCGTTACCGGAAGGGCGGTTTGCCGAGCACCGGATGATAGGCGGGCGGATCGGCTTTTACCTTGACAAGATTCTGGGGCATGCGCTTGAGAATTCGATCGATGCGCACTCCCGAAGCAGGAAACAGCCGGGATGGGAAAACGTCGTCACCCTCACCCTCCAGTCCGCCTTCGACCCGCTCAGGCAGGAATTCATCCTCGACTTCATGGATGATGGCGGCGGCTTGCAGGGAGGAAACCAGACGGATCAGAAGCGGGCCGAGGCCTCGACGAACCCCTATCTTTACGGCAGAGGGGGCATAGCGGTCAGTACGATCATGAAAGCGCACACGGCCCAGATGAGGGCCACCTATGAGTTGTCCGACCGGCCCGATCCTGGCGTCAAGGGAGCGAGCCTGAGGCTCAGGATCCCTCGCGCCGTGATCGCAGACGAGGCGCGCAGCCTTCTGGGCACTGCGTCCCCGGATGTGACCGACAGTGGGGCAGCGCCGGATTTGCAGGGCGCTGCTTTACGGCAAGCTGCCGTGCGGGCGACCGTCGAGGAAGTTGCGCCCGAGGATGCTCCCGCGGGCTTCCCAATCGAGGTACGCGCCGCACTCGTTGCCTTGGTGGACCGGGCCGCGGTGGCGGAGCGTGAATCCATCCTGACGGAGGCGGGCCGCCTCTTTCACGAGCACCCGATCGAGTTCATGGCGGCCGTCAATTCATTGCTGGAGGAATCTCGCGGGCGGGACGCCGAGAAAACCCGCCTCCTTTTGTCCATCCTGACAGACAACGACTCTCTGTATTTCATCCGCCCCCCGGGCGAGATGTGCAACCCCATGGCGTTCATTTCTCAGGTTGGGGCATTGGAGGCGGACCTTGGCCCGCTGCGAAACTGGCTTCGCTCGGATCAAACCCTCTTGGGCCGCGCCGCCGACCGGCTCGATCGCTACGTGGAAGACGCAAGGCCCCGTTCTCTGCCACCTCTGGGCCCGCCGCGCCTGCCCTCCCGGACACTCGGGGCCCTGCTGCGAGATTTCGTCTACGGCCTGCTGCCCGACTTCGTCTTTCTGGATGCGCCCGAGCCGCGCTCCAAGGCCGCGCAGTCCGCAAACTTGTGGGTCGCAGTCTTCATGGGCGCCCTGGCGTCAGTTTTTGCGGCGCTCCTTGATTTTTCCTCGGGCGCCGTGCTGGGAACAGCAGCATTTGTGACGACGGCGGTGTTCGGCTATTTTTCGCGTCAGCCAGCCCGGCCGTTCTCGCCCGAGCCCCGAATCAACCCCCGGGGGCTTTTGGTTTACCTCACGCTCGGCGTGATGGGCGGCTTGGGAACAATTTGGCTGGCGCGGGCCGGCCTGCTTCGCACGCAGGTGAGATCGCTGAATCCCCTGGACCCGTGGGGATGGAGTCCTCAGAGTGCACTGGGATTTGCGTTGGCCGGCTTGGGTCTTTTCCTCACATCCTTTGTCACGCCGCGCAAGCGGGAACTTTCCGAGCCGGACCGTGCGCTGATCGAGCGGGACTTTAGGAACGCGGTCATGGCAGCCCTGGCCCTCGGAGGCGGCGAGCGCTGGGCCGCGGAAGTGGGGCGGGCGATTGACCCGCAGAGGTATTGGGCCTGGGAGCTTTCGAGAAGCGTCACGCTGGCGCCGATGTCCGATGCGATTTCCGATCTGACGGACACGCAAACATCCAACCCCGAGGACTTGCTGCCGCTTTACTCGGCGGCCCTTCGCTTGCAGGACGTGGTCAGTGACTTCCCGCCTCAGGGGCTGCGCCATGGGTTGAAAAAGTTCGCTGCTCAGTCCGCCCTTCGGCAGTTCCGGCGCACCTTCCGGGAGTTCACGGGTCTTCGGCCGCGGGCTGCCCTGGCGCGCTTCAGCGTCGGCCGCAGTGAACACCAAGTCGCTCAGGACCTTCTGACCGTCTACGCGAATTTCTCATGGCATGTCGACGACCTCGTGAAACAACGGCCTGGAATAGATCCCACCCTCGTGAGCGATTTGAAGATTGCCATGGGCGTCGTTCACGACGCTCTGGCTGGCGGCTGGCAGTGGCCGTCGCTATACCTCGGCGCCCGAGGACTTCTTGACGTCCTGATCGTCTTCAAAGACGTAGCCGGCCATTACGGAGCAATCCCCCCAGAGATCGGAGCGGCATACAACCGTGCTCTCAACCTGCTTGGGGAAATCATCCGGCTGGGGGGCGCTGACCTGGTTGGGAAAGAGTTGTCGGAGCCGCTGGCAGCCATTCGGAAAGGGCATGAGCTGGCGGCGAACGGCGACACGCGGGAGACCATGGCGTTCTTGAAAAAAGTTTCCCAGCGCGTGCTCGTGGCATCTCCGAGTTTGTT
>CAZPNG010000013.1:0-4402 GCA_964587845.1 uncultured bacterium
AGACCGGAGCGTTCTGCCATTCCGAACGGCCGATGTGCCGCTCAAATCTTTTTAGAAAACCTCCAAAGAAGGCCGATACATCCCGCAGATTCCGCACGAGAAATGCCGGATTGCGGTAGAGATCCGCGAGGGTCTCCCAGCGTTCCAGACGCTCCAGGCGCGTGAGCCAAAGAAGAGCCGAAACAAAGCGTTCGTCAGATTCTTCCGGCACGTCCAATTTCCGGAACACTTCGGCGTCTCCAGCCCAGAGCGCGGGCAGGTACTGTGCAGGGACATCACGTCCAACCAGCGCAATGCGATAACCTTGAGGTGACTTCCTGAAGAAGATGCCGTTGCTGGGGCCCCTGCTCGTCTGGTAAACCCTTGCGGCGAGCTCCTGCCCCACGCGCTCCGGGTCCCAGCTTCCTTCAATGGGCAGGTAGCGCCAGATATTCTCCGCCATCGTTTTTCGCAGCTCGATTGTTCTGGGGTTCGGCTTGGCGCGTGCGGCCGAAAACCGCTGGGCCCTCGCCCGGAGGCGCTCAAGGAGTTCGTTCTCCTCAAAACCCTGCGCCAGGAGTAACAAAAAGGAAGGCGCCAAATCTTCAGCCCGGGCCAGGCGGAGGTCGAAAACGTGATCCGGATGGAGCTCCATCTCGACCTGAAGGGCCTTCTCCAGCGCATAGCCCGCCAGGAACCGGCCCATCATTTTGTGGCGGCGGGAGAAGCGGAGCCCCCTGACCCGGAGGGGCACGATCGTGAGCTGCAGGAGGGCGTCTCTGCGAGCGCGGGGAAACCGGGACGCCCCCTTGAGGAAAACCTCCGTTGCGCTCCTGAGCTGACCCCAGAGGTCCTCGGATTCCAGGCGCTCCCTGCGCGCGAACTTCATCCCCAGCATGAAGGGACGCATTTGCAGAAGAATATTGCCCGTCAGGTCCGACTGAGAGGCAAGACTAATTTCGACGAGTTCCCGGTCGCTCAGGAGAACAGCGTCCGGGTGGCGGGAGGAGTCGTCGACGCTGGCTGTATAGAGCCCCCCGCGCTCGACCTCGGCAAGCCACAGCAGGGCGGCCGTGAAAACAGGGTTGCCCGAGAAGGGCTCTTTTCTGGAAATCTCCGCGAGTACGGCCAGCTCGGGCGGGAACTCGCGGCCGATGGAAAAGCTCCACTTGCCTCCGATGATCCTCTGCGCCGTCAGCTCCCGGGGCCCCGGCATCCACAGAAATCCCATCAACGCCGGGATGAAGAGGATGTGGAGGATGATCCCCACCATCTGCCATGACAACACCATCTGGACCAACGGGAGGGAGGTGAAAGTGCGGGACCCAATCACGAGGATCAGAACGACCCAGGGAAGCGCCCCATACAATAAAACGCCCTGCAAAGTCCCGATCCAGTTCACCATGAGGCTAAACCACTGGGCAGGATAGATCGAAGAAGCCAGAAACATCTCATCGACACGCCCGGGAGCGGCATCATAATACCTCGGCACGAGCTTCTCATAGGCTTCAGAAAGGCCAAGGTTCCGCTTGCGAAATGCCAGCCTCTTCTCATCCTGGTCAGCCCGCCACGCCCGCCCGCGGCTGCGCCACGAGCCAATCTTCTTGCGCGCAAACCACGCCAGGTCCGACACAGCCTCGGCCACTTCTCGGATCCACCCCATGATTCGCGCCGGCGAACGGCGAGCCCAGAAGCGGCGCTGCAAGCGCGCGATTGCAACAGGTACAAACGGCCGGTTGTGCGGAGGCAGCTTGAGGAGTCCTGTCGCCTCGATTTGTTTGAAGGCATCGGCACGCACAAGCGGTTCGGGATGGCGGCTGAAGAGTCTCAGCGCGCGGCCCAGGCGGTCCTCGGCGCCCGAGCTGGCATAGGAGGAAAGGGCCCAAGCCGCCTCACGCAGGAGCCGGGCCGGCCTTCCCTTCTGAATGTGACTGAAGCGCAGCCAGATCGCGGCCGACCGAAGCAGGGCGGTGCGCTCCCCTCGGCCCAGATCCCGCTCGGGCCGCAGGAACCGGTCCCAAACGTAGCGGGAGATGAAAAAGAGCCCGGCCGCGTTCCAGAAAGTAAAGAGGAAGATGCTGCCCCCTGCCGGAATCCATGGGGCACCCAAGAGCCAAGCCAGGTAAGGCGTCAGGTAAAGATACTCAAACACGCCGACCCCCATCCACAGCGGCGTCCATCGAGGGAGCCATGAAAAGCTCAAGAACCCGAGCGCTGTGCGCAGCACACCGGGCTTGCTCCCGGCGCGGAACCGGTCGAGCGCCGCAAGGACTGAGGCCACTTGCCTGTCCGCTTCGCTATCTCCCGTTGGGATCGGGGTGAAGACGTCCCCTTTAATTGGATCGGGGACACCCACCAGGTCCCGTGCGCGCGCGAGTGGTTCCGGACGTTCGGTCTCAGCAAATTCGAAGACTGCCGCGGCCGCGCGATCCGCCCGATCCGCCGCATCTTGAATGTGTCTCCTCCTTCTTGTGCGATCGGGGATGTTCCACAACAGCCCCGCGATATCCAGGAGCCTCGCGGCCTCGCCGAGGAGATCCGCTTGATCCTCAACCGACAGCCGGCGCCAGAACCGCCAGTGAGGCCGCACCCATCCCAGCAAGCGCGCCCGCTTGTGCAGGGCATGCGAATACCCGACCCAGGGAGTCGTGAACCGCCCGTTCCATGGAGTGGAGACGAGGAAACCCACCTTGGCCACAAATCCGCGCTGCTCGGAAGCCGGAGGGGTCGAGCGCAGCGGAGCCTGCCGCAGAGTTTTCAGCTCGTCAGCCAGCCGGCCAAGCTCGGCCTGGGCATCCCCGCCGAGCTGGGGATTCGCTGATTGCCGGCGCACGCGATTCTCAGCGCGCTCAAGCTCCTGCGCATCGCTTGCGGAAAGGTATTCCCGGATATTTTGGGCGGCGGCGACCAAGTCGAAGGCAACCATGCGGCTTTCCAGAGGAGCCGTCTGCACCAGTATTCTCGAAATCTCCAATACGCGCCGGCGTTCCTGGTCGTTCAGATCGTCAGCGGGTGAGAAGAAGGGCCATCGCTCAAGCCATCCGCGCCAGATGAGAGCCCAGGAGGTAAAAGTGAGCACCAGAACGCCGGCCCCCCAATGCAGCCCCTTGCCCCAAAAGTAGCGCAGCAGGAGGACAAGCGCACCGAGGGCGGTGAGCGCGAAAATCCGAAAGAGCATTGTGAGACCTTCCCGGCGCTCAGCGGCCTGGTTGACGATCGAAAGAAGCTGATCCCGCAGCTGCGGGAGCTGCGTCGCGGCGAGTTCATCCGCGTGAGCATTGATGTGAGTCATCGCAGGCCCCCAGACAACGGGGTTGCGCCCCAGCACATACTCGTGAAGATAGAAGCCCGCCGTCATGAGCTCGATCGCGGCGCGCACGCCCGGGATTTGCATGCGCACGAGTTCGGAGGCGATTGCGCCGAGCCGCTCCCGCTTCGCTGGATCGCCCTCCGCTTTCGCGGGCGAAAATCTCATCCCCCTGTCCAGATCGTGGTAGAGCTGCGTGACCGCCTCGGAGGCGCTCATGCCCTGCCTCATGTAGACCAGGAAGCGCGTGGCCGTGCCGAAGACCTGTGCTCCCGCCTGCGGCATGTCGAACTTCTGAAGCGGCCCGCCGACAAGCACCATGCCGCGCGCATAGGCGTAGCCGGCGAGGATCTTGCCCTTGATGACATCCCGGTCCGGCAGGGCGACCACATTCTGACGGATCCCGAGGCGGGCTGCCTCCTTGATCATGAACGGGCTGTATCGCTCCAGAGCATCCAGGAACTCGCTGCCGGCCTCATTCATGTTGAAAGGCCCCCTCTCGACAGGTGGGTAGGCGAGCCCCAGCATCATGCCGTAATAAAACGCGGCGCTTGACCACTGCTCCGCAGAGAAGTTCTCCGCGAACTCCCGCACAAACCGGGCCCTTCCCCCTTCGGTGCGCATGGCCTCATCGGTAATGAAGGAATCCTTGCGCGCCCAGGCCTGCTCGAGTTCGCGGCCTCCTTCAAGCTCCTGGCGCGCGAGTTCCAGGGCGGCGGAAAGATAAAACGTGTCATATCTCCCGTCCACATGCCGCGCCCAGGAGCTCGCCAGCGCGAGCGTCACCCCAAGCCTTGCGGGTACCTCTGAGCCGATCAAGAACTGGAGCGGCGGCGCGCCCTCTTCGGGCTGAATCCACCGGGTGATCTCGTAGCCCTCGTCTTCGACATCCAGGGCGAAAGGGGAGGACGCCAAGTGAAGTTCGTAGGCACGCACCTCGTCCCGGTTCGGCAGGTGGAGCCATCCGCTCGCAAGGCCCGCCACGATCAAATAGCCGACGATGATCGCAGGCATCGCAGGAAAAGACTGTGCGATCAAAGGAAAGTGCCAGATCACAATCTGGAAGATTCCGTAGAGAACGGACATGTGAACAACAACGTGTTTGAAGGCGGGCCG
>CAZPNG010000014.1:0-3589 GCA_964587845.1 uncultured bacterium
GGGTGTGGCTTGCCGGGTCGTTGAAAAACATCTGCCGGCTCTCAACCAGGTGCGGGCCGTGAATCGACTCGGCGATGTCCCATGGCCGAGAGTGTGCCTCAAGCTTAACGGAGCAAAGCTTGCCCTCGCTCTCGGCCTGCAGAACGAACCTGCCGTCCGGACCGGCCAGATACCGCACGCGCCGCACCACCCTAAACGTCCTAGGTGTTCCCGGCGGGCCCTCCAAAACTAGGGTGTCATTCGGCCGAAGCCGCTCGATGGCCTCCGGCAGCCAGGCATCTTGAACGCGCGCCGGCGCGTGCCGGAATTCGGCCACGATCTCGCGCACCTTCGCAAGGTGCTGCTCAACATCGCGGTCGGTGGCGTCCTCAAACGAATGGGGCGGATACAGGTGATACAATTCCCACGCCCTCTTCGCCCAGCCGGGCAAGTCGCCCGGTGGTTCAACACTCCTCACTGCATGGATGTCGTAACCGAAAAGTGAAAGCACCTCGAGCGAAAGGCCTTGCACAGCTTCGATAAAATCGCCCCGGCGGCTGCCGGCAAGCTCGTCGCTCGCCACGCCCTGCGGCCAGTAGAAGTCGCCCAGCGTAGCCGTCAGGCGCCCGTGCGCCTCCGCAATGAGAAGGTTTGCGGGAAGATTATCTCCAACCAGGTGACCTCCGCTCGCCACCTGCACGACTGCTTCAAGCGCATCAAGCCACAATTCGCGAAAGCAATGCGTGATCTGCGCCGACAAGTCCGTTTGCTCCTCCACGCCATCTTCCAACTGAGCCCGCAAGAGGTCCAACGACAAACTCCCAACCCCATCCGCTTGAAGCGGGATCCCCTTCCACGCTGCGGGTGGCATCACCCATTTTGTAATCAGCACGGGGACACGCCGCGGGTCTTGAGCATTGGGATAAAAAGCAAGATCATACTGAACGAGGCGATCGCCGCGAATGGAACTCAAGATTCTTGCTTCTTCAGGATCTTCGACCGCCTTAAGACTATAGAGCATCCCTTCCCGTTGGGCTTTGAGGACGAGCCTTGCGCGATCGCTCTCTTCGTAGTTCACGCGCTCGAGAGCCGTGAACGTTTGCTCGGTGTTCGAAGCATCCTTCAACGTCAAGATTTCTCCTGCTTGAATGCGGTGGAGTGCCTCAGGCAGCCACCGGCCCGTCGAGCGCACCGCGCTGTGGCGAGCTCCTGGCTGCGCAGGGGCCTGCCGAGCTACGAATCGGCCGGCATTGAGACTCACCCGGCGGCCGCTCAGGCTCGATTGAGGCACCAGGGCGGCGGTGACCGTGGGGACGGACATCTGAAACGATTGCAACAGACGAAGCAAACCGTGCTCATTCAAACCGCCTGCTTGCTGAAGTTCCTTGAGGCCGGAAACAAAGCGATCCGCGTTGGCGAGCCAGTGGGCCAGAAGATCTTTCTCGCTTCCTGCAAGCTCGTCCAGGAAACGGGTGTAGTCGTGTGAAGTCTCGACCCTCCCCTCCTCGGCCAGGTCTCTGACAATCTCATCGCGCCATCGTTTCAGAAGGATGCCGCGGTCGGGTGAGCCCTCCAGCAGGCGGTCCCGCAGCGCGCGAACAAACGGCCCGTAGAGATCGATGCGCCCATTCTCAAGGCGCAGGTAGCTTTTCCAGGAGACATCTCCCTGCATCTGATCACGGTAGGGTGAGGATTTTGGAACGGAATGGACTCGCGGTGTGACCAGCGCATAAGAGATGCCGCGTTCTTTGAGGCGTTGGGTGAGGCCCTCGGTGTGAAACCCGCCGGCCACGACCGCCGCCCGGCCGCTTTTCTCCCGGCGCATGAGATCCAGCAGCCGCTCGAACATCGCCTGGTCGCGTTTCTCCGCATTCTCATAGAACGCAGCGTGGAAGCAAAAGGTACCAGGTACCTTTTGCGGGGAGGCAAGCTCACGCCACTCGGCCCGCGAGAGCTCCAGGCGCGCGAGCTTTTGCAGCAGCATGAGGCGGCGCCCGGCGCGGTCCAGAGCGCGCTCACGCGGCGTGCGCAGCAGCCCCTCTTTGACGGAAACGGCATAGCCGTTCAAAGCGCTCAGGATCGCAGCGGCGCGCGGCCGCGCGCGCGCTGAATGAACCTTGTTAAAACTCTTGGATTTTCGGGCAGGCGCTTGGATCCGCGCCAGGTCCCGAACCACGTCCACGAGACTGCGTTCTCGGCGCGCGAGGCCCCGCAGGAGTTCATCCACCTTCAAAAGTTCGGGAGAATAAACCACCCGCTTGCGCGCTTCGAGCCGCTCCTGAACTTTGGAGAGTCCTCTGAGGAGCACTTTCTCACGCTCAGCCGCACGGAGGTAAGCGGCGTAGCCCTCCTCGTACAGCTCCCAGTCCTCGATGCCGGCGTACGTGCTGAGGCCGTCGGCGATCGCGGCCGACGCGACGCCGGTCAGCTCCCCGCGCTCGCGGTAGCTTTCGAGCACGCGCTCCAGGCGCTCCCGCGACGGAAAGCTCCGGAACAGGCGCGTGTCAAGCCGGCCGGCTGCGCCCTCAAAGGCCACCAGGTTCACGGCGTCCTTGGCGCGCAGGTGAGCGAGCAGGCCCTCAATCGCGCGCTGAGCGTCAGGCAGGGCATGCGCATCCTGAATGAGAACAACCGATTGTGGAGATTTCCCCGAGAAAGTTTCTTCAACCCATCCGAGATTTTCAGGAATCCGCACGGTGAGGCGGGGATCAACTGCGGGCTGAGCGGCCCTAAAAGCCGGACCCGCGGCGAGCGCAGGCACACGAAGGGTGTCCGTGGTGAGAAAACACACCAAGAGCGCGAGAGACAAAGCTCTCATCCAGAGGGCGTACTGAGTCCTCATTTTGGAAGTCTCAAAATCGTGTAAAGTGTTTACCCGTGAACCAGTTAGAGAATTTGTTAAAGGGTACCATGCTCCGGGGGAAGGGGCAAATCCGGCGCAAGCATTTTATAACAATCGCTTGCATCTGAAAGGATGTGAAACCGCCGGGTGGGGTCAGGGGGACGGGCTACGTTATTGAAGCTGACTTACTCGGCGCGGTGTTTGGCCTCGATCTCGATCTCGATCGTGACTTCCTCACCCAGCATGAGGCCGCCCTGGTCGAGCGCCTTGTTGTAGATGATGCCGAAGTCCTTGCGGTCGAGCTTGGCCGTGGCCGTGAAGCCGGCACGCACAATGCCTTTGGGATCGGGCGCGGTGCCCGCCAACTCAAAGTCGAGCGCCACTTCCTGGGTCACTCCGTGCATCGTGAGGTCGCCGATCGCCCGGCCGCCTTCCACGCGCTTGGTCGTGAAGGTAATCTGCGGGAACTTCTCCACCTCAAAAAAATCGGCGCTGCGTAGGTGCGTGTCGCGATCAGGCACGGCGGTGTCGATGCTGGCGGCCTCGATCGTGACCGAGGCGCTGGAGCCGGCAAGGTCCTGCTCGTCCAGGTTCACCGTGCCTTGAAACTGCGTGAAGCGGCCCCGCACGGTGCCCACCAAGTGGCGGATTTTGAAGCCCACGCCGGAGTGGGCGGGATCAATCTCGTAGGCAACGGGCTCAGCGCCGACCGGCGCAACGGCCGCTGCGAAGTAAAGAGCGACGAGGAGCGCGATTCGTTTCATGATT
>CAZPNG010000015.1:0-5600 GCA_964587845.1 uncultured bacterium
GTGACGTCGGCAGACTTGGCGCGTTACAAGTCGCTGCTGCGGCGCCATCATGTCGTGCTGGACCCGGCGGAGCGGCGCGCCGCGATTGAAAAAGGGCTGAAGCGTTTCGGCGTGAGCCATGCCGAACTGGATCTCGTGGACCAGAGCGCGAATTTGGTCGAGGAGCCGTGCTTCGCGCGCGGCTCGTTTCACCGCCGGTACCTGGCGTTGCCCGCCGAGGTGCTGACCACGTGCATGAAGGCGTATCAAAAGGTGTTCGCATTGCATGCCGCCGGGGGGTCCGGGCGCATCGAGAACAAGTTCGTGGCGGTCTTGAACGGGCACCGACTGAGGGCGAGCCGACTGAACATTGTTCGCGGTTATGAGAACGTGCTCGAGTCGCGCTTGAACGACGCGGAGTTTTTCTACCGGGAGGACACGCGCACCAAGCTCTCCGAAAAGGTCGGTAAGCTCGCCTCGATCGTGTTCTTGGGAAAGCTCGGATCGTTGCTCGACAAGACCCAGCGCTTGGTGGCTCTGGCCAACTTTCTCGGCCGCCATGCCGGCCTGCCGGCGGACACGACGGCGCACCTGGCGCGCGCCGCACAGCTCTGCAAGGCGGACCTCGTGACCCACATGGTGTACGAGTTTCCGACGCTGCAGGGCACGGTGGGAAAGGTCTACGCTCTCGCGTCTGAAGAGCCCCGGGCCGTGGCCGAAGCCATCGAGTTTCACTACAGGCCCTTGAACCTCTCGGAAACGTGGACGTTCTCGGAGAGAGACTTGGAGCGCACCCGCGTCGGGGCTTTGCTGGGGTTCATCGACCGCGTAGACACGCTCGTGGGGGCCTTCGGCGCAGGGCATGAGCCGACGGGCAGCGAGGACCCCTACGCGCTGCGCCGGGCGGGCGGGGGCCTGGTGAAAATCGTGCGTGCGTTCGAGCTCTCCTGCTCGCTCGCCGAGGTGCTCGGCAAGGCCTACGATCAGTACGAAACCAAGCTGGCGCTCTCGCGCGGGCAGGTGATCGAGAAGCTGGCGGCTTTTTTGAAGGAGCGCGTGGCGTTTGAGTTGGGCTCGAGGGTCGGCACGCGGGCCCACGAGATCCTGTCGGGTGTCTGCTCGACCCGGTTTGATGACCTGCGCGACGTGTTCGTTCGGTACCGAATGTTGCTCGATCTTTCGGCGAATGAAAAGAAGACCTTCGAACAGACCTGCAAGGTTTTCGAGCGCACGTCCAACATCTTGAAAGGGTCGGAGGGCGAGGCGAGCGAAGAGGTGCGCCCGGAGCTCTTTCGCGACCCGCTGGAAAACTCGCTCTACGAGCGGCTGCTCGACGCCAGGTCCCAGGTGGGAGCGCTCCTGGCGCAGCGCGAGTACGGCGCCGCCACGCGCGCCTACGGACAGGTTTTTTACGCTCCCCTCTCGCAGTTCTTCGAGCGCGTGTTGGTGAACGTGGAGGATGGCGCGTTGCGCAAAAACCGCAAGGCGCTCATCAAGCAAATCAAGGACTTATACGGACATGCCGTCGCTGATTTATCGACGGTCACGAATCTCGAGGTGTCTTAAAGGGGTTTGAACCACAGCGGAGGGTGCCCCGGGCTTGCCCGGGGGAACCGGAGCAGTACTCGCCCGCGGGCGGGTGGCCGAGCGAAGCGAGGTCCCTTGACGTGAAAAAGCCAAAAACCAAAGGAGATCGCAAGAACATGCCATCGGTTGCACAGAGCAAAGCGAAGACGAAAGCGGCGGGCCGCGCGGGCGCCCGCAAGTGGGTGTACTTTTTCGGGCTCGGCCGAGCCGAGGGGCGGGCCGAGATGAAGGCCTTGCTGGGCGGCAAAGGCGCCAACCTCGCCGAGATGACGAACCTGGGAATCCCCGTGCCGCCGGGGTTGACCCTCACCACCGAGGCGTGCCGGGAGTTTTACGAGCTGGGCGAGCGCTGGCCGGACGGCTTGGCGGAGGAGCTGGAGCGCAACCTGGCGACTTTGGAACAGGCCATGGGCCTGAAGTTCGGCGACAAGAATGACCCGCTCATTGTGTCCGTGCGAAGCGGGGCCGCGGCGTCGATGCCCGGCATGATGGACACGGTCTTGAACCTGGGACTCAACTCCGAGGTGCTGCAAGGCCTCATCATCAAGACCGAAAACGAGCGCTTTGCGTGGGACGCCTACCGCCGCTTCATCCAAATGTTCGGTGACGTGGTGATGGGTGTCGATCGCGCAAAGTTTGAATCGGTGCTGCACAAGAAGAAGGAGTAGGCGGGCGTGAAGGCAGACTCCGAGCTGTCCGCCGGCGATTTGAAAGAGGTGGTGCGGCATTACAAGAAAATCTATCACGAGACGACCGGGGAAGAGTTCCCGACCGACCCGCGCGAGCAGCTGCGGCGGACCATCAACGCGGTGTTCCACTCCTGGAACAATCCCCGGGCCGTGAAGTACCGCCAGCTCTATGAGATCCGCGGTCTCCTCGGCACGGCCGTGAACGTGCAGGCCATGGTGTTCGGCAACATGGGAGAGGATTCCGGCACCGGCGTCTGCTTCACGCGCAACCCCTCGACGGGCGAGAGGATGTTTTACGGTGAGTTTCTCACCAACGCCCAGGGCGAGGACGTGGTGGCGGGCATCCGCACGCCGCAACCGATCACGGAACTCAAGCGCGTCCTGCCCGAACCGTACGCGCAGCTCGTGAAGATCAAGGACCGTCTGGAACGCCACTACCGCGACATGCAGGACATCGAGTTTACCATTCAGAAAGGCAAACTCTACCTGCTGCAGACGCGAAACGGCAAGCGCACCGCCCATGCGGCGGTGCGGATTGCCTGTGAGCTTGTCAAGGAAGGGATGATCTCGCGCAACGAGGCCGTGCTGCGCGTCGAGGCCAAGGCGCTCGACCAGCTTTTGCACCCGACCTTTGATGCCAAGGCGCCGCGCCAGCGCCTCACGAAGGGGCTTCCGGCGTCTCCGGGAGCGGCCTCGGGCGCGGTCGTCTTCTCGGCCGACGAGGCGGAGGAGTGGGCTGCGCGGGGCCAGAAGGTGATTCTGGTGAGGATAGAAACGTCCCCCGAAGACATCGGCGGGATGCACGTGGCTCAAGGCATCCTGACGGCGCGGGGGGGGATGACCTCGCACGCGGCGGTCGTGGCCCGCGGCATGGGCAAGTGCTGCGTAGCCGGCTGCACCGACCTGAACATCGACTACGCCTCCAAGCAGCTTTTCGTGGGCAGCACGGTGGTGCGCGAGGGCGATGCGATCAGCCTGGACGGCTCGACCGGGGAGGTGTTTTTAGGCACTTTGCCGACCTGCCTGCCGGAGTTTTCGAGCGACTTTGGGCGCCTCATGAAGTGGGCAGATGAGTTGCGCACCCTTCAAGTGCGCACCAACGCGGACACGCCGCATGACGCCAAGGTGGCGCGCGGGTTCGGGGCCGAAGGGATCGGTCTTTGCCGCACCGAACACATGTTCTTCGAGGGCGATCGCATCATCTCGGTGCGGAAGATGATCCTGGCTGAAACCACCGAGGAGCGGCAGAAGGCGCTTGCGGAGCTCCAGCCCATGCAGCGCGGGGACTTCGAGGGTATTTTCCGAGAAATGAACGGTTTGCCCGTCACCATCCGGCTGCTGGATCCGCCGCTGCATGAGTTTTTGCCCAAAGAAGAGGACGCGCAGCGAGAAATGGCCAACGTGATGGGTGTCCCGCTTGAGAAGGTGCGCGCGAAGGTTCAGGCGCTCTCAGAGATCAATCCCATGCTGGGGCACCGGGGCTGCCGGCTGGGCATCACGTATCCTGAGATTTACGACATGCAGGTGCGCGCCATCCTGGAGGCCGCCTGCCGCGTGAAGCGCGAAGGAGTGAGCGTGAAGCCCGAAATCATGATCCCCCTGGTGGGCATGGTGAAGGAGCTTCGACCGTTGCGCGAGCGCGCGGAGCGGATCGTTCAGCAGATCCTTGAGCGGGAGCGCGTCAAGATCCCCGTGCTCATCGGCACGATGATCGAAGTTCCGCGCGCGGCTCTCGTGGCCGGCGAGATCGCTCAGGAGGCCGAGTTTTTCTCCTTCGGCACGAACGACCTGACGCAAATGACCTTCGGCTTCTCCCGCGACGACGCCGGCAGCTTTCTGGGCGCGTACCTTGAGCAAGGCGTGCTCGAGGTCGATCCGTTCCAGTCGATCGACCGGGAGGGGGTGGGGACTCTCATGCGTTGGGCCACGGAGCGAGGCCGTTCAAGCCGGCCGGACCTGAAGGTCGGCATCTGCGGCGAGCATGGCGGTGACCCCGCCACCGTGGCGTTTTGCCACGAGCTCGGAATGAATTACGTCAGCTGCTCGCCCTACCGTGTACCCATCGCGCGGCTGGCGGCAGCCCAGGCGGCGCTGCGGTCTGCGAAGGCTAAAAAGGCCAAGCGTTGACCCTCGGCTGAATCAAGTTTTCACCCCGCGATCACGATACATTAAAGATGAAAGACCCTAAGACCCGAGAAGGAGATACCCTGGTAGCTGAGATAACCTTTTCATGCGGATCGGTTGTCTTTAAAAGTTCGCGCTTGGCTCAGGCTTATAGCTTTCGGAGCGTTAGGTTAGAGCATGGGGGTTCAAGCCGGGTTTAAATCGATGAAAAAACGAGCCCGACGCTTTAAGAAAACCTTTGCCCGGCGCGCCCGCAAGGCGGCCGTCCGCCGTGCGAAGCCTGCCCGCAAGCTTGCCAAGGGCGAGCGGGGCAAGCCGCTCGTCAAGAAGGCGGGCAATCCCCCCATAAAGACGGGGGGTAAACCCAAGGTAGAAACCCTCCTCGAGAAAGCTCTCTCCACGACCCGCCAGCGGCCGACCGTCGTGCCGCGCCTGGAAAAGAAGAAAAAAAAGAAGGAGCTTACGGCTGAAGAGGTCGAGCGGCGAAAAGCACTTTCGTTGTCCGAGCTGAAGAAGCTGCGCCGGGATGAAGAGGGCAGCGACATGGAGCGTACGCGCGACCAGACGCCGATGAAAATTTACCTCGACCAGATCGAAAACATCCCCCTCCTGACGGCGGAGGAGGAGCGCAATCTGGCCAAGCAGGTGCAGGAAGGCGCCAAGAGCGCCTCGAGCGCGCGCGAGCGCATGATCCGCTGCAACCTGCGCCTGGTCATCAGCATTGCCAAGCGCTACACCAACCTGGGCTTGAACTTCTCGGACTTGGTCGAGGAGGGCAACATCGGCTTGATGCGCGCCGTCGACAAGTTCAATTACAAGCGCGGCTATCGCTTCTCGACCTACGCCTCCTGGTGGATCAAGCAAGCTATCATGCGCGCGCTCTCCAACCAAGGCAAGACGATCCGTGTTCCGGTGTACATGTTCGACATCATCTCGAAGTATCGCAAGGTGAAGGACGCGCTCATCCAGCAGCTGGGTGACGAGTCGCTGGCGGTCACCCACGTGCTGGCCGCGGCCACCGTGCTGCTGCCGGCGCCGATGCGGGGCGAGTACGTGCCCCCGCCCCCACAGCAGGCCGCCCACCCGCTCATCGCCGCAGACCCCACGCAGCGAAGAGTGCTCAGCGAGTGCCTCCAGCACGAGGCCATGGTCATCGACGGTCCGCCAGGGACGGGCAAGAGCCAGGTCATCGCCAACCTGGTGCTGGACGCGCTGCGCCGT
>CAZPNG010000016.1:0-3191 GCA_964587845.1 uncultured bacterium
TCCCATCGAGCGTTTGTTCAACATCGTCGTCGCGCTGCTCTCGCGGCCCCAGGCCGTCATAGCCCTGGCCACCGTGCTGATTCTCGCCTGGCTTGCCACCGGCTTTTACACGGTCGATCCCGGGGAGCAGGGCATCGTGCGCCGCTTCGGCCGGGAAGTGGGGAAGACGTCGGCAGGATTGAACTATCGGGTGCCCTGGCCCGTGGACAACATCCAAATTGTCAATGTGGAGCGCGTGCGGCGCCTCGAGGTGGGATTTCGCAGCGTGCGGGGCGGCCGGCTCATGCGCGTGCCCGAAGAGTCCCACATGTTGACGGGCGATGAAAACATCGTCGACGCCCAGATGATCGTGCAGTACCAGGTCAAGGACCCCTCCAAATATCTGTTCCGGCTGAAGGACCCGGACGGAGCGCTCTTGGCCACGGCCGAGGTGGCTTTGCGCAGCATGGTGGGGGGTTCCACGATCGATGAAGTCATGACGGTGGGCCGCACGAAGGTTCAAGACGACACGCGAAAGTTCCTTCAACGGCTCATGGACGAGTATCAATCGGGTCTTGCGGTGACCGAGGTCAAGTTGCAGGTGGTGGATCCCCCCGATCAGGTGAAAGACTCTTTTCACGAGGTGGTGCGGGCGATGGAGGACCGTGAGAAGCTGATCAACCAGGCGCGCGGCTACCAGGAAGACATCATTCCGCGCGCGCGCGGCGAGGGCCAGCGAATGATTCGCGAGGCCGAAGGGTACCGCGAGGAGCGCATCCTGCGCGCCAAGGGCGACACGGCGCGGTTTCTGTCTGTTCTCGCCGAGTACGGGAAAGCCAAGGGCGTGACGCGCGACCGGCTGTACCTTGAAGCGATGGAGCGCACCCTGCCCAAGACGGGCAAAGCGGTGATCGACCCGGGCGCCTCCGGCGGCGTGCTGCCGTTCCTGCCGCTCGTGCCCGGCGGCCAGGCGGAGGCCGGCTCTCAGGGCTTGGAGGCCGCGGCCTCAGGCAGGGGGGCGCGATGAACCGCACGCTTCAGGCGTTTCTGCCGCTCGCCGTCCTCTCGGCGGCTTTTCTCGTGAGCCAATCGGTCTACACGGTGGACGAAACCGACCAGGTCATCATCACGCGCCTGGGCCAGTATATTCGCACGGTCCGCGAGCCGGGCATCCACGTGCGCGTGCCGTTTTTCGAGCGCGTGAACCGCTTCGAAAAGCGCATCCTGGCGGAGGACGCCGAACCGGGCGACTATCTTACCTCCGACAAGAAGCGCCTCGTGGTCGACCATGTCACGCGCTGGCGAATCTCTGATCCGCTCCTGTTTTACAAGACCGTGCGCGATGAGACCGGCGCCCGCGCGCGCCTGGATGATATCGTCTTCTCCGAGATGCGCCGCGAAATCTCCGCCCGCGAGTTCGGGGAGGTGATCTCCAACAAGCGCGAGTCCGTCATGGAAGCCATCGCCAAGAACACCGCCGGCCAGACCGCGCAGTTCGGCATCGAGGTGCTCGACGTGCGCATCAAGCGCGCGGACCTGCCGCGCGAGGTGCAGGCGAGCGTCTTTGCCCGCATGGTGGCTGAGCGCGAGCGCATCGCCAAGAGGTACCGTTCGGAGGGGGAGGAAGAGTCGGCCAAGATCCGCGCCCAGACCGACAAGGAGAAGACCATCGTCGTGGCAAAGGCCTATGAGGAAAGTCTGCGGCTGCGCGGCGAGGGTGATGCCGAGGCCGCGCGCATCTATGCCGAGGCCTTCAATCAGGACCCGGAGTTTTACCGGTTCGTGCGCACGCTGGAGGCCTACCCGACGATTCTGGGAGGCAGGGATACGCTGGTGTTGTCCTCCCAGTCCGATCTTTTCCGTTACCTGGCCCGGCCGGGCGCCGCTCTCGAGGTGAAATCCTAGCCCTAAAAGAGGACTTGACTTTCCGGCGCCAGCCCTGTATATTTTCTTGAGAAACAGCAATGAACGCTTGGGTTTATAGCATCGGCAATGACACGACCGCGGGACATTAGCCCGCGGTTTTTTTTTGCCGGGCCCAGGCATTTGACAACACCGGGCCGCGTTCCGGGCCGGTGGCAACAAGGCAACAAGTAGGAGATTCAACATGTCAGAAGGTGTCGTGAAGTGGTTCAGCAACGAAAAGGGCTATGGGTTTATTAGCCGCGATCAAGGTGGGGATGTCTTCGTACATTACACCGGCATCAAAGGCGATGGATTCAAAACCCTTGCGGAAGGCGACCGGGTGAAGTTCGAAATCACCAAGGGCCCCAAGGGTGAGCAAGCCGTCGACGTCATGAAGGCTTAAGCACAACCCTTTCGCAACTCAAAAACCCGCTCCGCGCGCCAAGGGCGCCGGGGCGGGTTTTTCTTTCCCCCCTTGCGCTGCTTTTGTTCGTAAGCATGACCGGTTGCCCTGCTGCCGGCGACCGGTTGCCGGCTGATTCCCGCCCGCTTGCCGCGATTTCATAGCCAGTTTCCTCCCCGCGTGGCAAGGTTTCTGTGTACACATGAATACCTTGAGGAAGCTCCAGCAGGGAAGGCGGAACATCTTTTTTTCGCTGGCGGTCATCTACGCCGTCCTGTGCGCCGCCTCGGCCACGCCGGTGTGGGCCTTGGCATGCGAGGAGGGCGGGCCGTGCCCGAACCCGACGCTCCCCGGCCCGACGCCGCGACCCGCGACACCCACACCTTTCCCGACAGGGGGACCCACGCCGTTCCCAACAGGTGGGCCCACGCCCTTCCCGACGGGGGGACCCACGCCGATCCCCACGCAGTTGCCGACACCAACCCCCACTCCCACGCCGACGCCGGCGAGTGCCTGGGCGTTTGCGCTCGATCAAAAACTGACTTCTCCATTGATGCTCCCCAACGATCCGGCTTGCGCCGGAGCCTGCGCGCACGACCCGCCGGCCTTTCAGTCCGACGCCGCATTGAAGGGCCGCGAACCCTACTACGCCCAGCGGGATGAGTGGAACCTCGAAACCGAAGGCGTCGAAGTCGCGAGCGTGGGCGTCTTCGAGCCGGTCCAGAGCCGTTTTCAGATCACGAAGTTTTTCCCGGACTTGAAGCAAATCCACACCGCGGCCATGGAAGTGCGCCAGCCGAGCGCCATGGGCCTCGCGGCCGGCTACAAGGGCTACGTGCTGGGGCCCGAGATTCTGACGCTTGAGCAAATGTCGCGGCCGCGCAGCGCCTACCTCATGGGCTGG
>CAZPNG010000017.1:0-4863 GCA_964587845.1 uncultured bacterium
ATCGAGGAGCGCGCGCACGCCGGGCCGCAAGTCCTGCGCCGGGACCAACAGATGTTCGACCGGATAGTCAAGCTTCAGGCCGCTTGTGGCCGGGCGCCACTTCGCCCGCGCGGGGGCGGGGCGATCGGCGGCCGGGGCGGAGGCCGCACGCTGATCGGCATACTTCCGGCGGATTGCGACGCGCCAGCCGTAGCCAGGCCTTTCTTTCGGGATCAAGCTGGCCCACCAGCGCATCTCATCCGACTCGTGCTCATCATCCTGCGTGAATCCGGCCCCGCCCCTCTCCAACGCCCACGCAGGACTGTGCACGCCGGTCCTGGCAGCCGTTCGGTCATCCGTCACGCTGAAGCCGCCCACTCGAATCGCAGCGCCGATGCGGGGCATGAACCGGTCATACTGCCTGGGAATGTAGTAGCCGGCCCACTGTGTGTAGGCGTCGATCCCCTGCGCCAGGAAATCGTTCATGATTTCGGGCCAGGTGGCAGGATCCGTGATGTCGGCCCACACAAATCGAATCTTACGCTCGATTTTTTCCGAAGCCCCCGGGTACGCCCACAGGAAGGAAAGTTCCACAGCCGCATGTCGGTCGGGCATCCCCTTGAAGGTCTTCCCATCCGCCTCGTAAATGTCCTCCGGCTTCAGATCTCTCACATGAAGGATGTCCTCGCGGCTGACGCCCAACGCTTTGAGCTGTTGCACCGCCAGGGTGGCGTGGTCATCTGATTCCGACGATCCAACCGCGCTGAAGTACCCGCTGCCCCGCATCTCTGCGTTGGATGCATCAATGGCGTCCCAAGAGCGCAGCGCCTCCTGCAATCCGTAAAATTTCTTGAAGCCGATATCCACAAGCACAGCTTCCGTGGCGTTTGTGGCCAGCAGGAGCTCGGTCAAGTTCACGTGAGAGCCGCCGTCCACCACCCGAAACGGCTCGTGATTCGGGTTGATGACCTTTCTCACGGCCATGGCGTGACCCAGGAAACCGGCCGACAGGGTGCCTGCATTCAGCACGCGGCGGTCCAGGACACTTTGGAAATCGTCGTAGCGCTTCGCGACGAACTCCGCGACCTCCGCGCGGCCCTTCTCAGACAACGCTCCGGTCGGCTCGAGATGTTCGCCCGGCTCGAGCACAAAAGTCCACGCAAGCTCCAGTAAACCTGAAAGCGGCGTTTCAGCCAACCCAAATTGTCTGTTTAGAATGTTCTCAAAGATTGGCAATTGCGTGGGCCGGCTCCTCAAGACGCGCACATAGCTCACAAGTTCATCCACGCCCGCCTCCACCTCAGCGCGAAAGCGCCCAAACAGCGTGCCGTCGTCCTCGGGCCGATAGAGTTCCTTCGTCAACGCTCCAGTGCCTGCGATGAGCGCCGCGCGCACATGTTCCACATTCGTCGGGTAGGTTGTGGTGACCGGGACGAGAAACTTTCGCTCAAGCCAAACCGTGTTGCCGTCACGCAAGCTCATGTGCCCGAAATCGGTACTGAAGCTGATCGTAAGGCCCTTCTCCTCCTCAAGCCCCTTCCAGAGCCGGTCAAACTCCGCGTTCACCCGGCGGAAAACGAAGACGCCCTCTTGAATGCGCTGCAATTCAGTTGCATCCGAGACGGCGTGCTCCCGGGCCAGCCGGACCGATTCTTTGTGTGGCAAGACACGCGCGGAGGCGAGCCGCTTGGCTTGCAGGCCAGGCGAGCCGGGGAACATGGTGCGAACGAAGGTTTCGACGGCGCGGACGGCGTCGGGAGGCACGCCGGGGACGACCTCAAAATAGGGCGACGAGCCTCTGAAGGCTTCCAACAGGTCTTCACGCAGCTCGGGGGACAGGAGGACGCCGACATTCCCCGCGCTCGCGTGAATCGCCGCAACGCCGTAGACGCCTCCCACATTCGCAAGCTTCGGAGAGCCTGAGGTACCCCCCGTTCCCATGTCCCGCGATTCCCCAGCGAAAAGGGCGAGCCGGCCTGCTTTGATGAGGTGGCCTGCCGTGATCGACTTGCGTCGGGAGTCAGGCCATACGGCGGGCTCTCCCCCTTCGATGCCATGCGCGATGGGGAGCGGTGCGAGTTCGTGTCGTGACTGTCCCTCCTCGATCACCAGAAACGCGATGTCTCTAAGGTAATGGGACGCTCGGTCCGGCTCCTTCCAGCGCAGCACGACCTGCGCGCGGCCGATCCGTACAGGGCCGGGCGTGGCCGTCATGAGATTCAACACATTCGCCGATCCCGCGACATGCGAGTTGGTCATGAGGATAAAGTAGGGGCCCACATGCGCGGCAACAAAGACATTGCCGTGTAGCCTTCTACCTCTCTTCACTGAAGATAACCGAAGGACGCTGTGTTCGAACAGGTCGTCCAGACGAAGTCCCGAGCTATCGACCAACGCTTGCCGGTCAGAGGCTGTGAGAGGCAAACTCGGCAAGCGCTCGATTTGCCGGCGGGCGCTTGCAAAGCTGTCGTCCAGCACAATCGCCCGCACCAACGATTCAACCCCCGGCCATATTGAAACAGTATTCAGAGCGTCGGTAACGGGCTGGACCGCGTGAGCGTGGGCGATCACCCGGCCGGCGCGCGAGTTGATGTGATCTTCATCAGCAAGCACCGGCAGGATCGTTCTCAAGATGCGGCTGTGGACTCCTGCCTTGACAAGGGCTGGAACAACTTCAAGGAAACGGCTCAGCCGTTCGCTCAAATCCTCCCAATCCTCCAAATGCACAGTTCCTCTAAGCGCCGCCGCGACCTCGTAATCCAACTCGGGCTCCCCGTAGGAGAGGCTGAGATGAGCCGTTTTGAACAGGGGCGCCTTGCGGGACATCTCCTGTGTCACGCTCGTCAGCCGATCGCCCATCTGAGCCGGCGGAGCTGTACGCATCAAGTCGCGCAGGATCAGGGTCACCACGTAACGAGCTGTTTTCTCGCCAACCGCCGCCCCAAGCACTTGCAGAAGTTCATGATGGAGGGACACGATCGCCTCCTCGGCGGCGAGCGCCGAAGACACGGCCTCGTAAAAGTCTGCCCGGGAATGAACCGCCCCCATCATCCGCGTGATCATTTTACAATCGACTTCTCTAGCCATCAGTCTGCGGGCAAATCCCTCGAGCGTCTGCAGGCGCTCGGAAAAGTCGGGCTGTAAAACAAACTTCTCATCCGTCATGAACCAGTGAAAATCTTCCCGGCCGGTCGGCCCCGAGACTTTCTTCGACATGTCTTGCAGCAAGCCAGCGAAGGAAGCCACTTGGGCGGCTTCTCTTGTGAGCGCGGCGCGTGCCGCCGGAGACATTGTGTAGGTCGCCACGGGCGCCGCCGCGTAGGTCTCGACCCCTGCCTCCACGAGCGCCTCGTACAGCGCCTCAACCTCCGGATCTTTCTCAGGATCCGCGGGCAGCTTCACGCGGGTGGCGGCGTGGCGTTTGAGGTGGCCCGCCGCGCCCTGAGGAAACAGCCACCCCCATTCGGGGTGCGAAAGGGACCGGTAACGTATCTTTCGGGATATGTACCGCTCCGTTTGCCTGGCGAGCTCGCGGGAGACAACCCGAGCAAAGTAGGGCGTCTCCGTCTCCTCCAAAACTGGCTCGATCAGTCCGGCGGGGCCCTCCCTGAAGACAGCCGGGCTCTGAAAGGGCTTCGCAAACGCGCGGTCAAACAGATGGACGAGAAGGGTCAGGACACGGTCCTCCTCCGGCCAGCGATCGGGGTCGAACTCGTCGAGCATTCGATTCCATCCAAACAAATACATCTCTCCGGACGAATGCGGCTCCCGGATCACGAAGAGGCGCGGATGAATGTTCTTCTCGGCCATGATCCCTTGAAGGGCCTCCGCGATGGCGTAGCCCATGCTCCCCTGAAATCCGGAGTCAATCACGACAAGCTGGCGGTAGCGGCCGACGCCCTGTTCGAGCAGATACTTGCGCAGAAACTCCTCTCCTCTGCGAACCATGGCCTCATTGACGTAAATCGCATGCAGCCGGCTCGAATCGACGGCTCGCGAGCGGCGGTTCATCCGCCGGGCAATTTGCACGGCTTGATTGTAGAAGTACTGTGAGCCCGACAGAAGATAGACCACGCCGATATTGCGGCGCCGCGCATGGCGGGCATTAAGAAACCCTTCCACCACGGCACGGTTGAAGAGAAACATGTCCCTCGTGGCTCCGAACAGAACCCGGGGCCGGAACAGGTGCCGGACGAAATACGGCAGGAACCGCCGCGCCGTTCTGGCTTTGGGATCCCACTCCGGCCCTTCGGCACGAATCGCGATGCGATCCAAAACGCCGGTCACCTTCAGATCGGGCGCCATGGCGGGGATAAATGCCGCCATGCCGCCGTCGAGCAGAGAGCTCATGCCCCACCCCAGGATCCGGCGGCTGGCCCCGGCAAAGCGCTTTGCCTCTGAACCCCGCCTGCGATCGTACATCGTGCTCAGCAGGGCCTCGATATCCTGAACGAAGGCCTCCTCGTAGGGCTGACTCATGCGCACACCCCTCGCGCGGGCCTCCGAGATCGAGCGAAACATTGCCTGGCGGGTCTGCTTGGCCTGCGAGAGCACGGGATGCTTTTCGAACAGAAATGTGAATGCGGGCTCGCCCCACACATCCTGGTAAACCGCCAGGTCCACCCCCTTCGCCCGCTGCTCCGTCACGAAGGAAGCCATGGCATCTGCAGGGATCCCGTCAAACCCCGCCGAGCCGTTTGCAACGCGGGAAGCAAGCTTGCCCGCCGAGAGTTTCCCCAGAGCTACAATATGCTCGATGAACCGCGCCCCGGCATCGACGCGCTGCTGCTCCCTCCCGGGCAGCAGCCGATACACCCCGTCCGTAAGGGGTGACTTCACCCGCGCGGCGGCTTGCCGCCCGCGGCCCGCGGCTTGCAATTGCTC
>CAZPNG010000018.1:0-13791 GCA_964587845.1 uncultured bacterium
AGTCTTGCACTCGACACGGCCCATCTCCAGGACGGTCGGCCCGGAAACGCGAAAGGGTCCAGCTCCCAAAGATCGAAGGACGGCCGGGGCATCAACAAGCCTTCTTCGCGAGCGAGATAGGATCTTGCAGCGGAGCTGGCAACGAGCAACGGGCGCTCGTGCGGAAACCGCGCTGCGAAGGCCTCGAGAAACGCGAGGGCCGGAAACAGGTGCCCGGCCGAGTCCCCTCCTGTGACCCAAAGCTTCATGTCCCGCTCACTTCCTTCTTGGAATGTTAGGGGCTCAGGCGCGCCGCGTGCGGTCGAGCGCGAGAATCAGCCCCACGGCCGCGAGATTCACTACCACGTTGGAGCCGCCGTAGCTGACGAACGGCAGCGGCAGGCCTTTCGTGGGAACCATCCCCGTCGCTACGAGCATGTTCAGGATGGCCTGCAACGTGATCAGCAAAACCAAGCTGTAACCCAGGAGCATGCCGAACGGGCTCCGCGCACGCCGCGCAATTCGTGTGGCCACGACAAAGAAAGCTGCAAACAACGCCAAGACCGCAAGCGTCCCCACAAGCCCCAGCTCCTCGCCCACAATGGCGAAGATGAAATCGGTATACGATTGAGGAAGGTAAAATAACTTTTGAATGCTGCGCCCAAGCCCCAGGCCGTGCCATCCCCCCAGGGCATACGACAAGAAGGACTGGATCACCTGAAAGCCGCTCCCTTGAGCGTCCCGCCAGGGATCGATGAAAGAAAGCACGCGCTGCCAACGGTACGGCACGCGGTAGACAAAGAAATAAATGAAGGGCACGGCCGCGGCCGCGAGGACCCCCACGTATCGACCGGCGATGCCGCTTAAGAAAAACAGCAGGGAGGCGATCGCAACCAGCACGAAGACCGACCCCAGATCCGGCTGCACGAGGATCATCGAAGAGAAAATCACCAGGACGATCATCGGAGGAACGAACACCCAGGGTGCCCCGGCGCGGATCTCGCGGCGCTTGCGGATCAAGTAATCGGAAAGGTAAATGCAGGCGATCACTTTCACCACTTCAGCCGGCTGGAGCTTGAAAAAACCCAGCGTGATCCACCGGCGGGCGCCTCCCGCCACGACGCCGATGAAAGGAATGTAGACAGTGGCCAGCAACGCAATGCCGACCAAGACGAGCTGGCGTGAATGGTTCTGAAGCCAGCGCACGTTCACCCGGCTCATGAAGGCAAGCACGAGCACTCCCAGGGCGGTACTGATCCCCTTGCGATTGAGGAAGTATCCCATGTCGTGGTACTGGGCGTCGGCAAACACCGCGCTCGCGCTGTAGGTCATGACAAGCCCCACCGCCAGGAGCAGGAACACGATCGCCAGCATCACCTTGGCTTCGTTGGACATGGCTCTCTCTCAGCGATGAGCGATTTAAATCTCCGGCCGCGGTCCTCAAAGTTCTCGAACTGATCGAAACTCGCGCAGCCCGGCGAAAACAGGAGGACATCGACGGGCGCCGGCCAGGCCAGCGCCCGCTCCAGGGCCTCTTCCAAGGTCTCGACACAGGCGGTCCCGCAGGCGCCCCGCCACGCCTCCTGGAGCGTGAATCGTCCTTCCCCGTAGAGCACCGCGCCGCAGGTCAGACGACTCAAGCGATCGGAGAGCGCCGAGTAGTCCGCTTCCTTCAGCCGGCCCCCGGCCAGAAGCAACGTCCGAGCGCCGCCCAGGCGCTCAAGCGCCCAACGCAGGGAGTCCGGGTTCGTCGACTTGGAATCGTTGACCATCCGCAGACCCAGCGCGTTGGGAACCTCTTCGAGACGATGCTCCAGCGGTTTGGCCGAGGCCAGGAAGCGCCGCACAAAGGGATCGGCGAGTCCGATTCCCATGCCGGCGGCCCAGACCGCTTCCTTATTGGGGTTCTCATCAACGTCTCCGCGGCCGAATCTCAGGACGCGGGCGGCAAGATCCGGGATGCGGCTCTCCAGCCGGCCGTCTTCGAGCGGCAGGACCGCCGCATCTTCGCGCGTCTGATGCTCAAAGATTTTCCACTTCGAGACGAGATAGGCATCCAAGCCGCCGTGCCAGGCCAGGTGGTCCGGCGTGAGGTTCAGAAACACCGCGACCCGGGGATGGAACGAGACGCACGCATGAAGCTGAAAGGAGCTGGCCTCCACGACCGCCCAGGACCCAAGCGGCAACGTGAGAACGGCCTCGGAAAACGGGAGGCCCAGATTTCCGCACGCGCAGGCCTCAAAGCCCGCCGAGCGAAGCATCTGGGCAATCCAGGTGGTCACCGTGCTCTTTCCGTTGGTACCGGTGACCGCCACGATCGGCCCGCGATGAAACCGCGACGCAAGCTCAAGCTCTCCCCACAACGGAACCTTCCTGGCGAGGAGCGATCGGATGGGCCGAGAAGACCACGCGATTCCGGGTGACAGAATAGCCAGCTCGTGACGCGAATCAAAGAACCGGCCATGCCCCCCGAGCTCAACCTCCACGCCCTCTCGAGCGAGCGCGTCACGGCGCTCCGCGAGAGCCGGGGAGTCCCCTTGCTCAGAGACCCTCACGCGCGCTCCCGCGCGCGCCAAAAGTCTGGCGGCGGCAAAGCCGCTTTTGCCCAAGCCCAGCACCAGCACCCGCTTGCCGTGGAGATCCACTTCTTTTTTACCTCAATTTGAGCGTGCTGAGTCCCACCAACGCAAGAATGAAGGCCACGATCCAAAAACGCACCGTCACCTTCGACTCCGGGACACCGCAGAGTTGAAGATGGTGGTGGTAGGGCGCCATCTTGAAAATGCGCTTGCCGCGCATCCGGAAGGAGGCCACCTGCAGGATCACCGACAGCGCCTCCCAGACGAACACCCCGCCCACAATCAGCAGCACGAGCTCTTGCTTGATGAAGAGCGCGATGGCCCCGAGCGCCCCCCCAAGCGACAAGGCTCCGGTGTCCCCCATAAACACTTCTGCAGGATACGCGTTGTACCAAAGGAAACCCACCCCCGCTCCCACCAGGGCGGCGCAAAAGACCGCCAGCTCCCCCGACTCGGGCACATGGGGCACTCCCAGGTAGCGCGCAAATTGGGCGTGGCCCGTCACGTAAGCCAGCACACCCAGGGCCCCCGCCGCGAAAATGGTGCAGCCGACCGCCAAACCGTCCAAGCCGTCCGTGAGATTGAGCGCGTTCGAGGTGCCCACCAGCACGCAGATACAACAGGGAATGAAGAAGAGTCCCAGCGGGATCGCCACGTCCTTGATAAACGGCAGGGCCACGGCCTTGGGCAACTTCGGATCGAGAAACAGGTTCCAAGCCACGAAGAACCCGATGGCCAGCTGCCCTACAAACTTGGTGCGCGACGTCAGTCCCTCCGAGGAGCCGCGGCTCGTCTTGAGGACGTCGTCCACCCAGCCCACCACGCCGAAGAACACGAACACCAACAGGGACAGCCAGGTATAGCGGTTGGAAAAGTTTCCCCACAACGCCATGGCCGCCACCACGGCGCCCAGCATGAGGAGCCCGCCCATGGTGGGCACGTTCACCTTGCCGGCATTGTGCGGATCGAGCGCCTCGGCGTACTTGCGCTTGGCGGCCGCCGTGAAGGCGCGCCGCCGTAACGCGTCAAACAATCGGGGGCCCCAAAAGACGGCGATGAGGAAAGCGGTGACGCTCGCAGCTGCGGAGCGTACGGTGATGTAACGGAAGACGTTAAAGCCGAAGTAGAACTCCTTGAGGGGGAGTAGGAGATGGAATGCCATGGGTCAGTTCGGAATCTTCTCCTCTTGCGTTCCGCGCTCGGCCAACTCCCGGGCGAGCGCGTCAACCACCGTCTCGAGGGCCACGCCTCGAGATGCCTTGAACAAAACTGCATCGCCCGGCGCCAGGCGGCTCGCCAAGGCTTGCGACGCCTCTTCCTTCGTGGCCACCCAAAAACCCGCTCGTGCGCGGCCGTTGGCGCTTGCGAATGCCTGCACGAGCTCATCCGCATGCGGCCCGACACCCAGGAGCATGTCGATGGGACAGGAGGCGAGCGCCTCCCCCACCTGCCGATGCAGCGCGCGGGACTCGGCCGCAAGTTCGCGCATGGTGCCTGCTACCACAATCCGGCGGCCTGGAACACGGGAACGATCGCAGAACTCTACAAACGCCCGCGCGCTGGCCATGAACGCGGCGGGATTGGCATTGTAGGTATCATTGACGAGCGTGACACCCCCCGGCGTCAGAATCTCAAACCGGCCGTGCGGAAGATCCTGCAGCCGGACCTCAGTCGCCAAGTCTTGCAGCGGCAGCCCCAGAGCCGCCCGTGCAGCCACCGCCGCGAGAAAATTGTCCACCTGAAAGCGCGCCGGTGAGCCCAGCAGGATCCGGGCCCGCTGCGAGCAAGCGCGATGCTCGACCGTCACGTCAAAACCGTCTCCTGATCCGGCCACCTCGACTAGGCGCACATCGCACCCCTCCGACCGTCCGAACGTCAGCACGTTGCCGAAGTGGTCCCGCGCGCGCTTCACGAGTTCCGGATCCTCGCCGTTCACCACCAGGACGTCGCCGCCCTGCATCGCGCTGGCGATCTCAAGCTTGGCACGATAGACGCCGTCCAGGCTCCCGAACCCTTCCAAATGCGCCGACGACACGTTGGTGATGAGACGCACGCGGGGGGCGAGAATCGAGACGAGGGCGCAGATCTCGCCGGGCTCGCTCGCACCCATTTCCGAGACGATCCAGTCAGGCCGGGCGCGAATGGCCAGGAGCGAGAGCGGCAGCCCGATACGGTTGTTGAAGTTGCCCCGGCTTGCCTCTACCGTTCCCGAACGCGCCAACAGGCGCGCGAGGATTTCCTTGGTGGAGGTCTTTCCGCAGGTGCCGGTGATCGCAACGGCTTGCGTCCCCAACGCCGTGCGGCGGGCGCGCGCCAAATCGCCCAGGGCCACCAACGTATCGGGCACCTCGATCACGTTCGCATGCAGCCAACGAGGCGCGCCGGACGGCCGGCGCTGGACGAGCGCTGCAAGGGCTCCCTTGCGGTAGGCCTCGGGCAGGAAGTCCGCGCCGTCGCGCTTGGCCGAGAGCGCCACGAAGCAAGCGCCGGGTGTGAGCGTCCGGGTGTCCGTCGAAACGCTTTCCACGCGGCACTCCTGCCGCCAGGATCTCAAAATCCCGCCGCTCACCACGAGAAGCTCATCCAGGCGAAACACCGCTGTCCCTCGGGAGTGCCTGAAACTTGGATTCCAGAATGGCGCGCGCCACCTCGCGATCCGAAAACGCCACGCGCGTGTCGCGGATGATCTGCTCTTCCTCGTGGCCCTTGCCCAGGATCAGCACGCAATCCGGCGGCTCGGCGAGGCGAAGCGCCTGTTCGATGGCGAGGCGGCGGTCCGGCTCGACGAGCACCTTGCGCTGGACCTCCTCCGGGCCGATGCCCCGTAGGATGTCCTCCAGAATGGCATCGCGGTCCTCCCAGCGCGGATTGTCGGAGGTCAGCACGATCCGGTCCGCCTGCGCGGCTGTGACACGCCCCATCAGGGGGCGTTTGGCTGCGTCGCGGTTTCCCCCGCACCCGAACACCACGATAATGCGGCCGCTCGTCCACAGCCGCACCGACGCCAGGACGCGCTCGATGGCGTCCGGCGTGTGCGCATAATCGATGAAGACATCAAACGGCTGCCCGCACGCCACGCGTTCCATGCGGCCCGCGATGCCTCCAAAGGCCGCCAGGCGCGCGAGCAGCATGCGCGTCTCCAGGCCGAACCCCACGTGCGCGGCCGCAAAGGCAACGGAAAGATTCGTGGCGTTGTACAGGCCCGACAGGGGCGAGAGGACCGAGAAACGCTTCTTGCGAAACTTGAACTGCACGGCCAGGCCGCTGCGGTCCCACGCCACGCGCTCGAGCACCAGGTTTGCATCGGCTCGCGTCCCCACCGTGACCAGCTCGCTTGCGCCCCTGCGGCCGACCTCCTCCGCCAGGCGCGCGCCGTAGGGATCGTCGACATGAATCACGCTCACCCGGGGCGCTGGCTCCCCCAGGAAGAGAGACCGCTTGGCCTCGTAGTAGCGTTCGAGAGTGCCGTGGTAATCCAGATGGTCCTGGGTGAGATTCAGAAAAGCAGCCGCGTGGAAACGGATGCCGCACAATCGCCTTTGCTCGATGCCGTGGGAGGAGGCCTCCAGCGCTACATAACGCACCCCGCGGGACGCCAGCTCGGCCAGGAGGCGGTGCAAAGGAACCACGTCCGGCGTCGTCATGGACGCGGGCGCGCGGAAATCCGGCGCAAACGCGCCCAGCGTTCCGATCCACCCGCTCGGGGCCTTGCCCGCCGCGAGATGAGCTAAGAGCGCCGTGGTGGTGCTCTTGCCGTTCGTTCCTGTCACGGCGGCCAGCTCCAGAGATCGAGCCGGATGGCCAAACCAGGCCGCCGCGAGAAGAGCCAGCGCTTCGCGCGTGTCGCGCACCTCCAAGACGGTGGTTTCGCGCGGCCAGGCGAGAGGGCGCCCTTCCTCCACCACGAACACGCAGGCACCGCGCCGGCCGGCTTCTTCAATAAAGGAATGGCCGTCCAGCTCCCATCCGCGCTGGGCCACGAAAAGCGCGCCCGGCATGACGCGCCGGGAATCCCATTCAATGGCGGTCACCTCGCGGTCCGCCGGACCTCGCGCGTGCCGCACGAGCCCTTCAAGCGCGCGGGTGAGATCACTGAGCTTCAAGAAGACATCCTTTCTTCACGTGACGGTCACCTCGAGACGGGCAAACTCGGAGGCCAGCGTCACGTGGGGTTCCTCGAGCGACCCTGCGACCTCCACGTCAATCAGACGGCCGCTCTGCGCCGGTGGCTCGGGTCCGAAAAGGCTCAAGACCACCTCAGGCGGTAGGGCCGCCACCAGCGGCTCCTGCAACGTGACGGAGGAGCGGAGGTCCAGGTTGCCTTTCGCCGCCACTTGTCCAGCCAGATGGAGGCGGGCCCCCGCGGCCTGCGCGTCCAGCGCCCGCACGGTCACCCCGTCGCGAGAAATAATTAAAGAGCCCTTCACCTGCAAGGGACCCAACGCTTCGTAAAGCTCCTGCGTCAAGACGCCCGACAGGAACAGGGGCTGGACCCGGCTCGCCTCCAAACGCAGCTCCACGTCGCGGGAAAGCACCAGCGCCAAGGGATTGAAAAACACACGCACGTCCCCGCGAAGAACAGGCGCGCCTCTAGCGTCCTTGAGAAGCCTCAACGTGTCCAGGCGCAGGGTGCCCGGCCAGAAGCTCCAGCGCACGGTGCCCGTGACCGGCACCTCCAGGCGCGAGCTCAAAAGTTGGAGAAGGAGAAGGTTCAAGACTTGAGGGGAACAGGCCAAAAGGGCACTCACAACAAGGAAGGCAACCCGCTTTTTCATCGCGGGGAAGAGGACACAGGAAACTCCCGGGGCCGGCTTCAAAAGCGCGGGGGCCGGCTCGCGCAGTGGGGTAAACCCATGACGGATACGGATAAAGAAAAGAGCACCCCGCTCCCACCCGCGAGGTGCTCTTTCCATCACACGAGACGGCTACTTTGTAAACGCGTCGGTGCTTTGCGCTAACGTGCTCTGGGGGGGAACGGCCTGGACGGCAGGGCCTGCGCTCTGCGGCCTGGCCTCAAGCTTCTGCGGCGTGATGACAATCTCCACCCGCCGATTCTCCTCTTTGCCCTCGGACGTCGTGTTGTCGGTGACCGGGTTAAACTCCCCGTAGCCCGAGGCGGCGAGCTGCGCGGGATCCAGGCCGAGGTCCTCGAAGTAATGGATCACCTCCGTAGCCCGGGTCGTGGAAAGCTCCCAGTTCGACTTCCAGCCCGACACGCGAATCGGATCGGAGTCGGTGTGCCCCTCCACGAAGATCCGGTTGCCACGCGCCGTGCGTCCGAGCGTATCAACGATTTTCTGGAGCGTGTCTTGAGCGGACGTCTTGATCTCCGCTTTCCCGGCATCAAACAGCACGCGGTCCAGGACTGTCAGCACCACGCCACGATCCGTCATGGCAAGCTTTATGTCTCCACCAGCAAGTTCGTCCCTGAACTTTTTCTCGAGCTCCGCCTTCGCCGCTGCGAGACCCTCCTTGGACTGCGACATGGCGTCGAGCTCGTCATTCAACCGTGCGATCTCGTTGTTAAGGCTCACGATGGTAGTCGCTTGCCGGCGGTTGAGCGCCTCCATGTCCTTATTGCGGGCGCAACCTGCAGCCAACACGGCACACGCGCCCACCAGAAGCAGCGCGAGCCTCCTCGTGTCTCCCATACTCATGTCTTCCTCCCTACCTCTCGTTCAGTTACGAACCCACCGCCCGCACCAGACTTCGTAGGAAGTCCGGCACCGGAACAGTGAAAAATTCCATGATCACGAACGCCAGGCACAAACTCGTTGCCGCTAGGGCGAACACGAGGAGCACTCCCGTGAGCGGCCCGACGTGCTCATCGGGGGGGCGTTCGATCTTAATGCCGAAATCTGGATCCATTACGCTCCCTTGCGCAATGCTTCCGGGCCGCTCTCATCCCCCCGGTCATACGAGGAGAGGTCCTTCTTGGCCAGCACCTTGAGAAAGCACTTCACCACCTCGGGATCAAATTGCTTGCCGCTCTGCGCTTTGATCTCCTCAAGGGCCTCCGCCACGCCCTTGCGCTTCCGGTACGGGCGGTCGGACATCATGGCGGTGAACGCGTCCACCACGCTCACGATGCGCGCGCCGAGCGGAATAGCATGGCCGCTCAACCCTTGAGGGTACCCCTTCCCATCATAGCGCTCGTGGTGATGCAGGATGATGGGAATCACCGGCCGCAGGGACTGAATCGATCCCAGCAACGTGGCTCCTTTGATCGGGTGCTGCTTGATGCGCTGGAGCTCGCGCTTGGTGAGCGGGGTTTTCTTCTCGAGAATCTCGCGTGAAACGCCCACATGGCCGGTGTCCAGCAAGAAAACAGCGCGGTTCAAATGTTCCAGCTGATCTTCGGACAGGCGCGTCTCCTCGCCGATGGCCTGCACCAGCTCCGCAAACAACGGCAGATGAGCCGTGTCGCCCTTGTAGCCCAGCTCGAGGATGTCGTTGATGGTTTTGATGCTGCCGAGCGTGATCGCCTCCCCCTCTTCATAGAGCTTCGAGTTGCGGATCGCGATCACGGCTTGCTCGGCAATGGTCCTGAGGATTTCCAGCTCAATCCTCCGGAACGGCACTTCCACCGCCGAACGGCGCAGCGTCAGCACCCCTAACACTTCGTCCCCGATCAACGGCACGCACATCAGCCGCTTCTGCAGTACGGCGTCACCCGACTGTGCCACGCGCCCTTCGAGCCCGCGGCCCACGCGGTGCCGCTTGTGCCCGCGCTGCTCTTCGCCCAAGATGAAATGCGCCACGAGATACTCTCGCGACTCATCCAGAAGGTAGATGCCCGCATAGTGGGCGCGCAACACCTGAGCGCTCAACCGCGCGATCCGCGGCAAGAGGTCCTTCAAACGCAACGAGGCGCTGATGACGCGGTGCACCGAGTGCAGCGTGGAAAGCGCCAGCGCTCTCGGATGGACCGTCTCGTAAAAGGTCTTGATCTCGTAGTTACGGTACGCGAGAGTGACCTCGCTCGCCAGGAAATCCTGGAACACCTCCCCGAGGGAGGCAAAGGCGGAGACCGCTTCGGGTTTCAACGCGTCGAGCGCGAGAAACCCCCGGATCCTGTTTTCATAGGCCAGGACGAAACAAGCGCACGGATGCGCCACAGGGCTTTCCATGAGGCGGGGAAAGTTCTCCATGGGCTCATGGCTCGCGGTGTCGAAGGATTTCAAGAGGGCCTCCGAGCGATGCGCGTTATCCGGAGCAGCCATTCCGAAGCTTTCGCCCCCCGTCCTGCGGTCGATCAGGGTAAGCTTGCGTCGGCGGTCGGGCTCGTCGCGCACGTACAGCCAGCCGATCGGCTTGAGAAAGAGCTTACGGAAGCGCGCGTAGGCGCGCCGGAAGGTTTCACTTTTTAGAAAAAAATTAGCTAAGACGCGCGCCGGCTCGTCGCCCGCTTCCATGGGCGCATTTTATCACTAAATCTTGTCAAGTCAAACCCTTACGACAAAAAATGCGTCAGACTTTCTCGTCGGGCTCGAAGAGCCGCCGATGCTCATCCAACACATAGCGGTCGGTCATGCCTGCCACGTAGTCACAGAGAGCCCTCGAGAGGCCGTCCTCCTCTCCCCGCCGCCTCACGTCGGGCGGCAACTGGCCCGGAGTCGCGCGGTACCCGTCGAAGACCTCCCGGATGACCCGCATCCCTTTCTGAGTCATGCGCACCACCCGGTAGTGGGTATACAAGTTTTCATGCAGGAACTTCTTGAGCTCTTTCTTTTTGGCGGCCATGGCTTCGGAAAAAGCCACTGTGCGTCCCGGCGCCCTCAGCACATCCTTGAGGGTGCGCACGCCGTGGCGCTTGAGCCGGCGCCCCGTTTCGTTCAACAGGTCATGCACCTGCGCATGAATGAGAAGACGGATGGCGAGCCGGATCCGGGCGGTGCGCGTCATCTTGCCGGTCCGGCGCGCCGCATACGCCAGGGCCTCCCTCCAGAGCTTGATCCCCCCCAGGTCCTCTTCGCGAAACATGCCCGCGCGAAGACCGTCGTCGAGGTCATGGCTGTCATACGCGATTTCATCGGCGAGATCCACGAGCTGGGCCTCCAGGCAAAAGAAGCCCGGCGCGCGTCCCCTCGTGCCGGGCTCGGGATGCTTCTTGAGCCCCTCTCGCACCTCGAAGGTCAAGTTCAGGCCCCGAAAAGCCGAATAGCTTTCCTCGAGCGTCTCCACGATCCGCAACGTTTGCCGGTTGTGCTCAAAACCGCCGTGGCCTCGCATCATGGCCGCAAGCGCCCATTCACCCGCATGACCGAACGGGCCGTGCCCCAGGTCGTGCGCCAAAGCAATGGCCTCAACAAGGTCCTCATTGAGCCCCAAGCTTCGGGCGCAGGAGCGCGCGATTTGCTGAACTTCAAGGGAGTGCGTCAGGCGGGTACGATAGTGGTCGCCTTCGTGGTTGACGAAGACCTGCGTCTTGTATTCCAGCCGGCGGAAGGCGGTCGAATGGATGATCCGGTCTTTGTCGCGCTGGAAACAGGTGCGGAAGTCGGTCTCGCGTTCGGGGTGAACGCGGCCGCGCGAGTCGGCGGAAAAAACCGCGTAAGGCGCCAGGGTGTCTTTTTCGCGCTGCTCAAGAAGCGTGCGCTTGTACAGCATAGGATCTCAGGATCGAAGCATCTTACGAAGGGAGGCAAGTGAGTGGGACATGACTTTTGTACCGGCCACGACCGGCATGAAGTTGGTATCCCCCACCCACCGGGGCACCACGTGAATGTGCATATGACCCGCCACGCCCGCGCCCGCCGATCGGCCCACATTGATGCCTACGTTGAATCCTGCGCACTTGAGTTTGCGCGCCAGGGTGGACTGGGTGCGCTCCAGAAGCCGCACCAGATCCAGGCACTCGCCGTCCGTGAGGGAGGACCAGGACGCCGTGTGGCGGCGGGGCACGATCATCACATGGCCCGGATTATAGGGATACAAGTTTAGCATGACAAAACTCGCGCGGCTCGTCATGAGAACGTCTTGGCGTTTGGGTGGGCAAAAGATGCACCCCCTGGACTTGCCCGCCTGCGCAACGTACCCTGCCCGCCACGGGGCCCACAGGCGCTTCACTCAGGTCGTCTCCACCGAGCCGGCCATCGGGACCACGAGCCGCGACTTTCCGTACAGATCGAAAAGCTGATTGAGCGTCTGGGGGTCCCAAATACCCACGTGGGCTTCCTTGGCAAGAATACAAGCGTTAAGCTCCATGCCCCGCAACGGAATCAGGATTCTCTCGAGACACCGCGCTCCCTTGCGCAGGGCGCGGGCTTCCTCCAGAAACGAGCGCACGTGCTGCTCGGAGACACGGTCCTCCGCCACCCGCACGACCCAACGCGCGCCGCGCCGGGACCCCACGAGGGCCGGCAGCGCACCTGCCTGCTTGCGGGTGACCACGTCGTCAAAAGCGGGGAGCCGGACGGCCTTCTCTCCGAGTTCCACGCGCTCATTCGCAAAGGACTTCATGAGCTCTTCCAGCCGCTTCACGAACCCTTTTTCCTCATCCTCGCGCACGGCCGCCATCTCACGGCGCAACCGGTCCTCAAAGGCGCGCACCAGGTCCTCCATGTCCAGGCCCACGTGCAGCCGTCTGGGATAGAGCACCTCGGAGAGCCAAAAACGGAACAGCGGATCGGGAAGATCATAGACCGCGCCGCGCTTCACGAGCGCGTCTTCCTCCACCAAGCGCGTGAGGATTCGCGCCACCTCTCCCTGCCGCATCGACAGCCACTGGGCCGCAGCGCGCGTGGCCTTGTGCCCACGGGCCACGGCCACGAGCACCTCCCCCCCGCGGCTCAGGCCGCGCGTCTTCTGCAGGCCCTCCAAAACACCTTGAAAATACTGATGCAACCACCCGCCGCCCAGGAACAACTCATCGCGCAGGGCCGCAATGAACGCATCGGGCCGGATCCCGGCTAGCGCGCCGCCGGTCGTGACAGCCATGCCTCGGCCCGTCAGCGCGTCGAGATGGAGCGGGATTCCGCCTGAGAGGTGGAAGAGGAAACGGCGCAGCCGCTTTCGCAGGGCAAGGTGGCGGAACTTAAAAGCCAGGAACGCCTCCGCAGCCTCCCAGCTGAACGGCTCCACACCGATCACATCAAAACGACCGAACAGGAGCGTGAGCTTTTCATTGAGGATTTGGCGGGCGCGAAACGGCCTGGAGCTCGCCACCACGAAAAGCGTGTCCTTTGCAATCATCACCTCCCGACCCAAAATGCCAAAGGGATCGGGGACGGGAAGATCGCTCAGATGATCGAAGTCATCCAGGAAAAGGACGACCTTGGCGCGCTTCTCTTCCGCAAGGACGCGGGGCAACGAGAAGAGCTCGGTCAAAGCGGCCTCATTTTGCCCCCTCCCCGCGAGCGAGCGCACGGACCGCATGAGCCGCACGGTTTTCGGATAGAGCCGCCGGGCCCGGCGCAAGGGCGCACCCGTTGCCCAGCCCGAGGGAGACTGCCAGGGAGCCAATGCCGCTGCCAGGAGCGAACCCATCAGCCGGTTGGCGAAGTGCGCAAGCGCCTCAGGATAGACCGCTACATAAATCGGTGTGAGCGCCGTTCCCGAAAGCGAACGCGCGACATTGGCGAGGACGCTCGTCTTGCCGACCCCTCGATGGCCCACCAGGGCGAGGTTCTGGCGGTAGTCCTTGCGGAAATCCGCCAGGCGCTTGCGCAGCACGGCCAGCAGCTTTTTCGGAGGAAAGAACGCCTTTCCAATGGCGGGATCAGTCCGCATGGTCAAGTCCAAATGCACGTGTTGGGGTCTAAGGAACGTTCGGGCGAGAACGCAAAGCGGAAGAAGAATTAAAACCAACCCTGCAAAACCTTCGCGACCGCTCGCCGACGGAACGACGATGCATGATACGTCGAGCGCTACCGGCATTCAACAACTAAATCTGTGAGAATCTACGGGAGAAAGCGCTCCGGGTCGAGCGGCGCGCCCTGGCGCCGAATTTCAAAGTGGAGGGATGGTTTTCCCGCGCGCGCGTTCGCGCCGACAAAAGCGATCACCTGGTTGCGCTTGACGCGCTGTCCCTGGACCACGAGGTTGCGGAGGTTGTAGGCATAGACGCTTTGATATGCGTCGTCGTGATCAAGGATGATGAGATGCCCGTATCCTTTTACGGAATCGCTCACGAAGCTCACGACGCCCTCTCGGGCGGCCCGCACCGCCTCCCCTTCCCGCGCGCGCGTTCGCGCCGACAAAAGCGATCACCTGGTTGCGCTTGACGCGCTGT
>CAZPNG010000019.1:0-7656 GCA_964587845.1 uncultured bacterium
TCCTGCTGCACGGCCTTGTCCGCCAGCTCCAGGGCCATCTTGGAAAGCTCGGGCTCGCCGAGCTGGGGATAGTGCGCCTGCAGCCACTCCGTCCGCTCCACCACGAGCTGGCGCTTCACGGTGGCCTGGGCCCTTTCCAGAATCTTCCGGTAGCTGGACGGGTCTGTGTTCTTCATCGGATAGAGCCGCAGCGACACGGCGAGGCCCGCGACGGCCAGTAGAACGAGCGCTCTCCCGAGCGCTGCGGCACGGCCCCGCCCGGCAGGGCTGGGGGGCGCAGAGGCCGGGGAAAGCGGCGCAACCCGGCTTTTCATAGTCCCCTCAAAAGGGGCCACAAAAGGTGCCAGGTCCCTTGATGAATAAAGAGACCTGGCACCTTTTGTGGCCCCTTTGAAGCTTTAAGGAAATCAGCCGGCATGACGTTAAAGGGTCTGTGGAGAAGTCGCTCGATTCCCGCTCGCACGGGGGCATCCTGAACGAGAAGGCCTTGCAAGGCAAAAAGATCCTCATCGTCATTCCCGCCTACAACGAGGGCCGAATCATTCATTTCTTGGTCCGCGAGATCAAGTCCATGTACCCCCACGTGCCGGTGCTGGTTGTGAGCGACGGCTCGACGGACGACACCGTCCAACAGGCCGAGCGCGCCGGCGCCTGGGTGGTGTCGCTCGCCTACAACCTCGGCATCGGCGGCGCCGTGCAGACTGCATTCAAAATCGCCTACGACGAAGGCTATGAGATCACGGTGCAGATTGACGGCGACGCCCAGCATGACCCTGCTTACCTCATGAACGTGTTGAGCCCGGTCGCGGCGGGAGAACTCGATCTGTGCATCGGGAGCCGCTTTCTCATCCCCGGGCCCGGGTTCCGTTCGACCTTGATGCGTCGGATCGGCATTCGCTTCTTTGCGCTTCTGCTGGGCTCGCTCACCGGTGTACACATCACCGACCCGACGTCCGGCTTCCGAGCCACCGGCCAGGACCTCATCCGGCGCTTCGCGGCTTCCTACCCCATCGACTTTCCGGAGCCGGAGGCCATCCAGCTGGCCCGCCGCTTCGGCGGGCGCGTCGGCGAGGCTCCCGTGAAGATGCGCAAGCGCCTCGGAGGGACCTCCTCAATCCGCTACTTCGCCACCCTGTATTACATGATCAAGGTGACCCTTGCCATCCTCATCGACACGTTGAGGCGGCCCAGCCGGGGAAAGGCCCGATGAACGCCAAACAGCTCCTCATGGCCAGCGCCCTGGCCATTTTGTTCTTCGTCATCGAGTTCATCCGCCGCCAAAAGATGACCTTCAAGTATTCCCTGTTCTGGCTCGTCTCTTGCCTGGCCGTTTTGTTCTTTGCCTGGAACGACGAGCTGATGGTCTCCCTGTCGGAGTGGGCCGGCTTCGCGTTGCCCTCGAACTTCATCTTCTTCCTTCTGCTGGTTTTCTTTATCGTGCTGAGCTTGTTCCTGACGCTCTACGTGAATGAGGAAAACAACCGCAGCGAAACCCTCGCCCAAGCCATCGCCCGCCTCGAGTTCAAGCTCAAGAAAATCGAGCGGGGCCTAGGCGCCAAGACCCCGCCGAGCTAAAGTTAGAGCCCCTCCTCGTCAAGACGGGGCGTCTTCCTTCGACCCCGCTTTCTCCTCCTTGCCGCCGGCGGCCTCACCATACAGGGCTTGCTCCAAGGAGGCCGCCAGGTCGGAACGATTCACGGACCGCAGCACTGAGAGCGGCTTGAGCGCGGCGGCGCGGTCGCCGAGCGCGGCGTACGCCATCCCCAAGCCGAACTGCGACTCCACGTGGTCCGGAGAAAGCTCGACCGCTCTTTTAAACATCTCCAGTGCTTTGCGCGCATCGCGCTTGTCGTTTAAGTAGACCCAGCCGGCGCCGAAATACGCCTTGGAAAAGTTCGGGTCGATCGCCATCGCTTTCTCGAAAAACGCGAGCGCACGGTCGGGATCCTTGCGCATCCCGGAGTACAACGTGCCGAGGTTGTAGTGGGCCTCCGAGTAGTTCGGGTCGATCGAGATCGCCTGCTCCAAGGCGGCCTCGGCGATGTCGAAGGATTCCTTGTGCAGGTGGACGATGCCGAGCGCGTTGTGCACCTGAGGCAGGCGCGGGGCCATGTGCACCGCCCTCTCCAGGAGCTGGAGGGCGCGGTCGTAGTCTCCCTGCTCCATGAACTCCATGGCCGATTCGTAGTAGTCGCGAACCGTCTCCGCCCGGGCCTCGAGCGCGAAAGCATTCACGCACGCCAAAAGCACAAGGACGCAGGCAGGGGCTTTCATTTCACAAGCTGCCCGATCACCGGCTCGCCCGAGATGTCCTCCGCGGTGATGATCATCCGCGACATCTCCATGCGGCACTTGACCACTTCCGAGCCCTTGGATTTCGGCAGGAGGGAATACGTTTTGATCTGAAACAGGAAGTCGGATTCCTCCAGCAAACTCATGAAGGCCAGCACGTTGCCCAACGCGCCCTCGCACTCTAGCTGGGTCTTGTACTCCTGGAAGATCTGGCTGTCCTCGACGTCCCCCGGCGTCACGCTGGAGATGGTGACGGACTTTTGATTGGCTAAAGACTCGATCTTGCGCAGAAGATCGGCGATGATCTCCTCCCGCGTCTTCTCGCCCGAGTCCATGTAGGAGCTGTACTTCGTGTATTCCTTCACGATGCTGTCCCAAAAGGACAAGACCCGCAGGTTGCGCTTGATCGTTTGAGATTTCACCTCGATCTCCGAGTCCAGCACCTTCATGCGCGCGAGAATGGGCCCCAGCACCGCGCGATCCATGAAGACGAGGGCCACCACGGCGCAGGCGCCCGCCAGAAGGGTGCGCTCACGCTTGCCCAGTTTGGCGACAAAGGCCCCGATCATCAGATGCCCTCCGCCAAAACGCCTGCAATCTCAAAATCCGCCACGTCCTTGCCCCCCTCGCGGCGCGACTTGGTTTGGTTGGTCTTGACGCTTGAAAAATAGTTCGACTCCTCCAGGTCCGTCACCAGGGAGAAGACCAGCGACATCGACGCGGCCGTTCCGGTCAGCGTGACCTTGCCCTCGCTGTCGTACGCCATCTGGGTGAGATACACCTCCCGGCCCACCAGAGACGTGACCTTCTCGAACACGTAAAGACCCCGGCCGCGGCTCTCAAGAAGATTCCTCAGCAGCCGGCTCTTCGTGGAGGAGAGCTCCAGCTTGCGGGCTTGCTCGAAGGTGGACTGGTTCAAGCGCTCGAGTTTCTTGACATGCAAGCGCTTGACGTAAATCTTGCTCACCAAGAACAAACTCACGAGGACAAAGGAGATCATCAGCAGGATGCCGAGTGAGATGCGCTCCCGCCCCTCCTCGAGAAAGTGCTGGCGCAGCTTGATCTCTTTGGGAACCAGGTCGATCTTCATCGAGGCGAGTGACGTCGCCGAAGCCATCATGTCAAAAAAGGAGAGGTCCCGGCTCGATTCCAGCACCGAGCGCACGGCCTCGGAGGCCTGGAACTGGGACTTGTAATTGATCATCTTGACGGGGATGCTGTTTTCGACGAGAAACGGAACCGACTGGCGGATGGCGTCCTCCAGGAACGAAAGCTCCTCAATCAAGCCCGTGATGAGGAGCGCGTGGATGGGGCGGCCCACCCCCTGGGTCTGGTAGGCGTTGATCGAGTTGTTGAGCTCGCTCACGAAGGCCGCCTGCGCCTCCTCCCGGTTGGCCTTGAAATCCGCGGCGCCCACCGGAATGCTGCGCACAAAGACCATCTGCTGGCGGTCGGCGATGACCAAGTCCGAGGAATGAGCTTCCATGTGGACGCCCCCCACGGCGTCCGAGCCGCCCTTCACGTCCCCCAGGCCGCTGTAGGCCAGGGCCATCCCTTCCGGGGAGATGGCAATGCGCTCGATCATTACCCCCGCGCGCTCGAAGATCCGGTAGTAGCGGTCCACCGTCTTGCGGTTCATGATGATGAGCAGGACGTTCGTGTAGTGTTGGCCCGGGACATCCATGCACAGGTAGTCGATCACGATTTCGTTGCGCGAGTAAGGGGTGTAGCGGCCCGCCTGGAGATCCACGATCTTGCTGATCTCATCGGGATCGTGGGAGGGCATGTCCACGTTTTTCGAGATGAAAAGCTTTGCGGCCACGAGACACACCGCGCGCGGGGGAAAGCCCTTGAGGGACTTAAAGCTCGCCTTCAGGTAATCGCCCATCTCATCGTCGGCGTTCTCCGCAAACTGCTTCTGGAAAACCTCCTGGAGCACGGGCTTCCCCCCGGACACGCGGGAGGCGAGGATCCTCACCTGGTCGGCCGTGAGGTCCACCGTCACCCCGCCGCCCGTACGCCGGCCGAAGCTGAAAGCGGGAAGCTTCACCCTCGAGAGCGACTGTTTCAGGCCTTCAAGAGCCATGGCTAGGGTCCTGCTCGTCCGTCACGATCCGTTCCTCTTCTCTTGGGGTGCCCAACCGAGGCGGGCCCCCGATCCATCGGTGCCAGGTCTTCTTTACTGACCTGGCTCCGTTCCTTATGGAGAGGCCTGCGCAGCCGGGCATCCTCCGGCCGGTATGCCGATAAGCTTCGTGACTTTCCGCACCCTGCCGCTCGAGGCCTCGACATCGACACTGACCTTGACGGCATGGGGCGGGCAGGGAGCCTGCCAGCTGTTCTTCCACCCCCCACGCTCGTCCTGCCGAGGGGCGTCATAGTACTCCATCGCGCAGCGCACCAAGCGAGCCACGGGACGCGCGAGAGGTTTGGCCGGCCGGTTCGCCAGGATCTCGCGAAGGGACTGGCGGGTCACCTGGAGCGCTTTGCCCTTCGCATCGAAGGCATACGATACCCGGCCCGGGAGGGCGGTGCCCGCGGACTCCTCCCCCCCCGGACTGAGTAGCGCCTCAAACTCCATGCGGGTCGGCCGCCCCACAAAGGGGGCGCGTTTGGAGGGCATGGCGCTCCGCAGGTCCCGGGTCACGTGCTCCAAGGCCAGCTCCACATCGTCGGTCGGACGGTCCAGCGCCGCTCGGCGCCACACCCTCAGCCCCTGGGCAAAGGCAAGATAGACGACGCCCCCCAAAAAGGACGTGATCATGGCGGCGATCACCAGTTCCACGAGCGTGAAGCCGGCCGCCTTACGCCAGGGGTTCGGCGCGTGGCGCCAGAACATACACGCTCCTCAACAAGCGTTTCGACGCAAATGCCCCCTTCCAGGTCAACGCAAAGTTTGCCTGATAAAGGGTCTCCTCTCCGTCAAGCGCCCGTGCAGCCATCACATAAGGGTAAGTTTTTTCGGATCCCATCAAAATACCAGTCTTGCCCGTGTCGGGTTTCCGGCGGGCCCGAAGCACATTCTCCTCGGTGAGCCAGATGTGGTTGGAAAGGAGCCGCCCGGCCTCCAGGCGGGAGTCCGCTTCCTCCATGGCGCCCAGGGACATGAGCAAGGGGCCATAGACCGCCACCAGGCCGAGCGAGAGGATCACCACGCTCACCAAGACTTCTATTAAGGTCAACCCCGATCGCTTGTCCACCCGCCTCCCCCTCCCCGCCTGCCCCACAAGTCCTTACGTGCTACCAGTTTACAATATCGTCATCTTTGGCTTCCGCTTTCGCAGCCTTTCCTAGGGAGAAGAGGTCATAGTCATGGGGGCGGTGGGTGCCGGGCGACTCGTACTGATACGGTCTTCCCCAGGAATCCACGGGGGAGCGCTCAAGATAGGGGCCGTTCCAGTTTTCGGGCGCTGGGTCTGTAGTCGGCTTGGTCAAGAGCGCATCCAGTCCCTGCTCAGTTGAGGGGAAGAAACCGTTGTCCAGCTCGTAGAGCTTGAGCGCCGTGGGAATATTCACCGTCACATCCGCCTTGGCGGCGGCGGTGCGCGCCTGATCGGAGCGGCCCGCGAGCCGGGGAATCAGCATGGCCGACAGGGCGCCGATAATGATGACCACCAAGAGGATTTCAACCAGCGTAAACCCATCCAGCCCTTGATTTCTAAGGCGCTTCATCATCGACGATCCGTTCCTCTTCTCTTGGGGTGCCCAACCGAGGCGGGCCCCCTGTCAATCGGTGCCAGGTCTTATTGATTGACCTGGCTCCGTTCCTTTAATAAACGACAGCATTCAAACTGAAGACGGGAAGGAGGACGGCAATCACGAGGCCCCCAAGCACGAGCCCCAGCGTCAGGATGATCGCGGGCTCCAGCAGGCGCGTCGCCAAGTTCAGGGTTTCTTCAACGTCCTGTTCATACCAATCGGCCACTTCCCCCACCACCTCGTCAAGCCGGCCCGACTCCTCGCCCACGGTCACCACGTGGCGAAAGAAAGACGGAAAGACCCGCGAGTGCTCGAGACTCGAGCTCAGGGATCCTCCCTGCCCCAAGACGGCGGCAGCTCGCTCGAGTTCCGAGCGCACGGTCTCGTTCGACACGACGGGCACAGTAATCCGGATGGCCGCGAGAAGCTGCATACCGCTACGCAGCAGCAGCTCCAGAGACCGGCTGATACGGGCCACCTCGACCTTCAGCACGAGGGTCCCCAGCACGGGAAGGCGCAGCACGAGCCGGTCGACGGCGGCTCTCCCGGACTTCGTAGCGACCATTCTAGCAGCAAGCGAACCAAAGACAACGACCACCGTGAGAACCCAAAACCAGCTCTTCTCGCAAACCCGGCCGGCATCCACCAGCAGGCGCGTCGCCAACGGGAGGTCCTGGCCCAACTCGACAAAGAAACGGGAAAATCTCGGGATGACGAACGAGAGCATGAAACTGACGGTGACGACTCCCATAATGGCAAGAAACGCCGGATACGCCAAGGCCGAGCGCACCTTGTTGACTAACTCCTCCTGGCGGGCCCGGTGCTCGGCGATGCGCGCAAGCGCCTCATCGAGCCGCCCCACGCTCTCCCCGCCCCGTATCATGGCCACGTCGAAGCCCGGAAAGATGTGGGGGAAACGGGACAGGACAGTGGACAGGTTCTCGCCCTCCCGCACCCCGCGTTGAACGCTCTCCAAGACGCCCCGAAGGTAGGGGTTTCGGAACTGCTCGCTCACGACGGCCAGGGCCCGCAGGATGGCAACTCCCGACTTCACGAGCTTGGAAAGCTGGCGATAAAAGGCGGCCAGCTCGGCGGTGCGAACCTTTCGGGCAGGCAGAACCCGCAGAGACGCCCGCGGCGCCTGGGCGGAGACATGCTCCTCTTCGACATCCACGGGCAAGAGCCCCATTTCGTTGATCTTGTCGACCGCCTCGTCCTGGGTCTCCGCCGAAAGATGCCCCTCCACCAGCTCCCGAGGCCCCTTCTTGGCTTTATAGCGGAATCTCTTCATCGTCGGTTCTCCCTGCAATACGCCTCGAGACGGGAGCGCTCGGCGCTGTCGATCGACAGGAAGAGCACCGCCACCCGGTAAACGAACTTCCCCTCCGGGCTCAATTCTTCGATCAACCGAGTGACGCGCAAGACGCGGCCCACGCACTCCACGGGCTTTTGGCGGTCGGGAACCTCGATGCGCAGCTCGACCACCGCCGCCACGGCGAGCGCGCTACTCGTCATGAAACCGACCCCTCCGGCGCTGACATTCTCAATCACGCCCTCGTGATCCCAGCCGGGTTCGGCGCCCTGTTTGGGCTCGGCGCCGGCCTCCACGGAGCGGTACACCATCCGGAACTTGACCTTGAGGCGGCCGTACTTGCGCCGGTCATA
>CAZPNG010000020.1:0-10095 GCA_964587845.1 uncultured bacterium
AGACCTCGACCTTTTTTACCTGCTCTACGACAAGGCGCTGACGTTCAAGAACGACGGCCTGGGGCGCTTTAGCTTCGACGAGACCGAGAGGCCGGACCTCTTCGAAACGACTTTGCTGGACGCCCGCATGGGGGACGTGGACCGGGACGGCGACCTCGACCTGTTGGTGCTGACGGCCGGCTTCTCCTTGGAGCTTTTCTTCAACAACGGCAAGGGGCGCTTCAAGGCCGCGCCCTCAAGTGGCGACTTGAGTTCGCGCTCCGGCATCATCACCCGCTTCGTGTTGGAGGATTTCAATCTCGACGGAGCGCTCGACGTGATGACCCTGAATCGCTCCAGCGTAGAGCCGTTCTCCATCTTTCGCAACGACGGCACGGGGCAGTTCCGCTCCCTGGCCCGGGGCATCGACCAGGGCGTTCCGCTGGCCACTGTTGAAGGCGGCCTGCTGGGGCGGGGAGAGACGTTCAACACCTTGCCCGGCCTCTTTCCCACCAACTTGATTACCTTCGATGCTGACCGCGACGGAGATGCAGAGGTCTTCGTGACGACGCTTTACAACGCGGGCTTCACGGCCCAGGCCGCCCCCGATCTTCTGTTTTGCTCCACCCTCAATCCGCGCGTGGCCGTACGGATCGACTCCCCGCCCGATGAAGCGATTCTGGTGCGCAAATGGGTGGCAGGGGACCTGGGCTCGTCCCTCATGTCGCGCCAGGTCACGATTTCCGGCTCCATGGCCGGGACGGCGCGCGAGGTGACGGTGAACGGCGTGCCCGCTCAGGTCATGCGCGGCAACCGCTTTCAAATCACGCTTCCGTTGCAGGAGGGGCGCAATCCGCTGAAGGCGATCGTCGTTGCGGATGAGGGCGGCGCGGCGGCCCACTTCACGACGGTGACGCTCAAGATGGGGAGTGTCAATGTCTCGGCGCCCTACATGGAGCAGCCGCTCCACGGCTTGCCCCTGGGGGTCCGCGCGGTCCCCTCCGAGGGGTTTTCGCCCCTGTTCGTCCAGTTTGAAACCAATGAGACGCCCGAGCAGGCCAAGCGGCGCATCTACCACTGGAGCTTCGGGGACAACACCTCCACCCTGGAGGCGAAGCCCTCGCACACGTTCACCTACTCGCGCTCTTACGACCCGGCGGGCGACAACCTGGAAGCGGCTCTCTACCGCGTGTTCCTCGCGGCGGAAGACAAGCTGGACGGGTCCGTCATGGAGGCGGAGACGTTCGTGGTGGTCAAGCCCCGTGCGCCGCAGGACGGGGCGGCGTTCTTTGAAGAGATCGAAGCGGAGAAGGGCGACTTCACCGACGGCATGCAGGTCGGGGAGGACCCCGCGGCCTCAGGCGGGCAGTATGTGTCGCAGGCCTATCTGCGCGGCGAGGCCCGCCGCGGCGAGGTGGCCATGACGTTCATCGTCACGCGCCCGGGCACCTATGCCCTCTGGGTGCGCACCCAGGCGCCCAGCTTTCGCGAGAACAGCTTTTTCGTCACGATCGACGAGCGCGACACATTTATTTGGGACGTGCCGGTGTCCGAGGAATGGACCTGGTCGCGCGTGGAATGGGGCTACCTCAAGACGTTCCATTTCAGTGAAGGTGAGCGTACCGTGCGCTTCCAGCGACGCGAATACGACACCCGGATTGATCAGATGCTTCTCACGAGCGATGTGCTCTACGATCCTCAGCAGGACGAGGCCCGGCGCGCGTCCGGCGAAGAGGTTTGACGGGGGCCGGGGTTGCAGATAGCCTTAATAACGACTGGTACGTAGGATGGCCGTTCAGGCGAAGGAGGGTGACATGATACGGATGGGCAGGATGGCGGCGGTTTTACTCGTGGGGCTTTGGCTGGGGTCGTGCACGGGCGTCTGCCTGGCTCAGGGGCCCGTGACAAAGCTTTTCCGGGCGGTCTCGAACCTCGTGTGGACACCCTTTGAGCTTTTGCACGGCGGGGCAACGGGGCTGGCGCAAGCGGACGCGTTCAGCGGTCTGCCCAGGGGGATGGGCAAAGGCAGCCAGTGCGCCAGCGCTTACCTGGCGTCCGGCGTGGTGGACCTGGTGACCCTGCCGGTGCCCGTTGAAACGTGGACCACCCGGGGCGTGCCGCGCCGGGAAGCTCTTTTCGAGCGCGAGCAAGGGGGTTGAGCAGGCTTGTTCAAACGGATTCGGCGCCACCTCGTCAACAAACTGGTCCTGACCCTCGTCTTCCTCATCCTGCTCACCGTGGGGTTGGCCGGCGTGATCACCTCCACGACCTATGTGCGCCGCATCGAGAGCGAGATCAAGCAGCGCATTGAGCAGGCATCTCTGATCGTCCGCAGCCAGCTCGATGTCTACCTGGAGCAAGCGGGGGCGGCCGGCCAGGTGATGGCCGAACGGCCCCGTCTTCAGGAGGCCTTCCTCAAGGAAAGCTGGCAGGACTCCGAGTTCGTGCAGTGGCTGATCAAGACCACCCAGAAATACGACATGCCCTTCGCTGAACTCCTGGATGCACGGGGGACCGTGCGCCTGCGCACGCAGGACCCCTCCAGCTATGGCGATACCCAGTCCCGCAGCCCGGTCGTGCGGTCGGCTTTGGCCGGCGGGACGCCGATCAGCCTGGACGAAGGATTGTTTCCTCCCGAAGAGCGCCTTGAGACGGACTCGACCGGCGTACGCATGGTCGCCGGCTTCCCCATCGAATCGCAAGGGATCGTGCGCGGGGCGCTGCTGACCGGATACTTTCTCAATGTGAGTCTGATCGAGGACATGAAAGAGGCCTCGGGCATGGACATCACGGTGTTTCGAAACGGGCGCAGTGTCTTCACCACCTACGTGGATGAAAAGTTAAACCGCGTGCAGGACCTCACGATCGCGCCCGAAATGCGCCGCCTGCTGCGCGAGGAATACAAGCTCACGAAGAAAATCCTGATCCTCGGGCGCCAGCACCTGGTCACGTTCCTGCCGCTCGTGGACATGGGCGGCAAGGAGATCGGGCACATTTCGATCGGCATCCCGATCGACTACGTGGATGAGGCGAACCGCCGCACGTTTTTCTATTTGGGCCTCCTCTCTGTGGGCCTCATGGTGCTCGGCTCCGCCGTGGGCTTCGTCATCACCCGCGGGATCATCCGCCCCATCCACCAGCTTAAGGACGCCACGATCGCGATGGCCCAGGGCGAGCTGGGCAAGGACGTGAAGATCGAGGTGGACGACGAGATCGGTGACCTGGCCCGATCGTTCAACCGCATGAGCCACGACTTGTCGCAAGCGTTCGTGAATCTCGAGAAGGCGCACCAGGAGACCAAGCACGCGCACTTGGAGACGCTGTTCCGCCTTGCAGTGGCCGCCGAGTACAAGGACACCGACACCGCCGCCCACATTAGGCGGATCAGCGACTACTCGGAAATCGTGGCCAAGGCCATGGGCCTGCCGCCCGACGAGGTGGAAATCATCAAGTTCGCGAGCCCCATGCACGATGTCGGCAAGATCGGCATCCCCGACAACATCCTTTTCAAGCCGGGGCCGCTCACCAAGGACGAGTACGAGGAGATGAAGAAGCACACGCTCATGGGCGCCGATATCTTCAAGGGCACGCAGTCCCGATACCTCGAAGCGGCCGGGATGGTGGCGCTCACGCACCATGAGAAATTCGACGGGTCGGGCTACCCGCGGGGCTTGCGGGGCGAGGAAATCCACATCTTCGGGAGAATCGTGGCGCTTGTGGACGCCTTCGACGCCCTGGTCAGCGAACGCTGCTACAAGAAAGCCATCCCCGTCGATGAGGTCCTGAGGATCCTCGAGAGGGACATCGGCAGGCACTTTGACCCCAAGGTCTATCAGGTCTTCCTTACCGTCCTGGATGACATCCGCAAAGTCGCTGGTGTATAATCGACCTCCCGCGTGCCCTTGGGCACGGTGGGAGGTCGTCCCGAGGCCCGTGAGGGCCGAGGGATCTCTGCACAGCTTGACGCTTCACTCCAACACAAGCCATTCCGCTAGAGCTACAGGTGATCGGCATGGACGCACTCTTGCGCGCGCTCCGGACCCTCGCGGTTGCAGGGCTGATGGCGTTTTGTCTCCCGGCCGGTTTGGGGCGGGCCGACGCCCTGCCCGAGGCGACCTCGCAAGCACCTGTTGAGCAAGACCTCCGGGCCGTGCGCGATGAGCCGCTCGCCGGCTACGCGCGGCAGCTCACTTTCCCACCCCTCAAAGTGCTCAACGTGAGTGTGTATTCCGGCGTGGGCGATGAGGCCCTGGACCGGGCGGCCTTGGAGCGCCGGGTGCGTGAAGCCAAGGAAATGCACGCGACGCACGTGGGGACCACGATTGAGTTCACGCTTTCGGGCGGGAAACCGGTGCTGTGGCATCCGCCGGGGGAAACCGGCGGGCTCTGGCTGAAGCGCCTGGTGGTCTTGGTCAACGCGGCGCACCAAGCCGGACTGCGCTTTTATCTGGGCCTGATGCTTTCCCCGCACAATGACGAGGACATTCAGCTCGACACGTTCTTCGCCGAAACGGTCCCGTTTGCGGAGCAGTGGGCTGGGTTTTCGGAGCGCTATCAGATCGAGCAGCTCCTGCTGCTCGAACGGGCGACCGGGCTGCGGGTCTTTGCCGGCAATCCTCAGCGTGCTTTTGAGGGCCTTGCCCTCTGGCAGCAGGCGGTCCAGGCGCTTTACAAAGGCCAGGTGGGGGCGGGCGTCTTCGACACGGTCGACTCCAGGATCGACCTTGCGGGCTATGACTTTCTGGACGCGGTGGTGGCGCCGGACGCGGCTCCCGACAAGCGCTTCGGGGCCTACGTGTCGCGCCTAAAGGGGCGCTTGGACCAGATGGAGGCCGCCGCCCGGAAGTTTCAGATCGGACTCCTCGTGGTCTCGCCGTTGGGGTTGGTGAGCGAGCGCGACCAGGCCGACCGCGAGCGAGCCGGCAAGCTGGCTCCCAGCGGGCCGTTTCGATGGGGAACCGAGGAGGAGGAGAAGCGGGTTTTCGAGGCCTTTTTCGAAGCGGTCCGCGAGAAGGCCTCGGGTTCGCGGGTCACCTATGTAGGCCCCGTCTTTGGCGTTTCCGAAGAGCCTGCGGGCGAAGTTGTCGCCAAAGCGTTTAAGAAATGGAAGGCGTAACGTCAGGGAGGGACATGAGACTCTACAGAGCGGCGCGCGCGGCCCGAATCGCTGCAGGGCTTGCGATTGCGTGGACAATCGCGAGCTGTGCGAGGTCTGAAGCGTTCGTGCAGATTAAAGGGTCGGACACGATGGTCAACCTCGGCCAGGCCTGGGCGGAGGCGTTCATGGGGGAGCATCCGGACGTCGGGCTCGCGGTGACCGGCGGCGGGTCAGGCACGGGCATTGCGGCGCTCCTGGCCCGCACCTGCGATATCGCGCAATCGTCCCGGCCGATCACCGACGAGGAGAAGGAAGCAGCCAAGCAAGCGGGCCTCGACGTGCAGGAGTTCACCGTCGCGATGGACGGGCTGGCGGTGATCGTGCACCCCTCGAACCCCGTCAGCGAACTTGCCATCGATCAACTGTCGGGCATTTTCTCGGGGCGGGTCGCGTCCTGGAAGGACCTGGGAGGTCCGGAGGGTAAGCTGCTCGTGCTCTCGCGCGAGCGAAACAGCGGCACGCACGTTTACTTCCTGGAGCACGTGGTGCGAAGGGGGAATGCCAAGGGACGCGAAGAGTTTGCCTCGACGGTGCTGATGATGCCCTCGAGCCAGGCGATCGCGGATGAGGTGGCCCAGAGCCCGCTCGCCATCGGCTACGTGGGGTTGGGCTACGTGTCCGAGGCCCACAAGGTGATCGCGGTGACCCCGCGTGAGGGCGAGGCCTCGGTGAAGCCGACCGTGGAGACGGTTCACCAAGGCGCCTATCCCATATCCCGAGCCCTGTACTTCTACACGCCCGCCGAGCCTGAAGCCACCGTCAAGGAGTTCATCGATTTTGTTTTGAGTCACAAGGGCCAGGAGATTGCCCTCGAGATGGACTTCGTTTCAGCCCGGGCTACGGCCTGAAAGAGTGGGCGGCTCTGCCTCATGACCCTCTCCAGGCTGCGCGAACGGGTGATCGAAGGGTGGATCCTCTTCTCGGGGCTCGCCTGCTCGATCTTCGTGGTGCTGATCTTTGCCTTCCTCGTCAGAGAGGCCTTCCCGCTCTTCCAGCGCTATTCCGTGGGGGAGTTCCTGTTTGGATTGAAATGGTATCCGATCTCGCATCCGCCGTCCTTCGGAACCGTGACGCTCTTCGTGGGGACACTGTGGGTCACGTTGGGAGCGGCCTTGATTTCGCTGCCGCTGGGCTTGGCGTGCGCCGTCTTCATCGCTGAGATTGCGCCCAAGCGGGTGCGGGACATCCTGAAGGTGAGCGTGGAGCTCCTGGCTGCGATCCCGAGCGTGGTTCTGGGGTTCGTGGGTCTCGTCACGCTCGTGCCATGGGTGCGGCGCACCTTCGGGCTGCCGACCGGCCTGACGGCCTTCACAGGCTCCCTCGTGCTGGCTTTCATGGCCATGCCCACGATCGTCACCATTTTAGATGACGCCATCCGCGCCGTCCCCCGTTCCTACCGCGAGGGCGCGCTGGCGCTCGGAGCGTCCCGCTGGCAGATGATCCGCCGCGTGGTGCTGGTGGGCGCCCGATCGGGGATCTTGGCCGGCATGATGCTCGGCATCGGCCGCGTGATCGGAGAGACGATGGCGGTCATGATGATTACCGGCAACGCTGCGGCCCTCGCCACGTCTCTCTTTCAGCCGGTCCGCACGATGACCGCCACGATCGCCGCCGAAATGGGGGAGGCGGTGCGCGGGAGCCTGCATTACCATGCGCTGTTTGGAATCGGCCTGGTTCTTTTCCTGATCACGTTTGTCATCAACCTGACCGCCGACCGGCTGCTTCATCGGGGGCGCGTGCGATGAAGCGGGCTTATCTGGAAGAGAAATGTGCTTTTGCGCTGGTCGGGGCGGCTGCGTTCCTGGTGATCGTGCCTGTCGGCCTGGTGGTGGGCTTGATTGTCGCGAAGGGCTGGAGCGCCATCACTTGGGAGTTCCTGACGGCGATGCCCCGCATGGGCATGCGCGCAGGAGGCATATTCCCGGCGATCGTGGGAACGTTTTACCTTGTGGCCGGCACGATCGCGATCGCGCTCCCGATCGGGGTGAGCGCGGCGATTTATTTGACCGAGTACTCGCGGGACAACTGGCTGAGGCGCGTGGTTGAAATCGCCATTGTGAACCTGGCCGGCGTGCCTTCCGTGGTGTACGGGCTGTTCGGGCTCGGCCTGTTCGTGATTTTCCTGCGCATGGGCGCCTCGATCCTAGCCGGCTCGCTGACCCTCGCCATCATGGTCTTGCCGGTCATCATCACTGCGTCGCGCGAGGCGCTCATCGCGGTGCCCAAGTCGTTTCGCGAGGTAAGCCTGTCGCTCGGCGCCACCCGATGGCAGGCGGTGCGTGGGGTGGTGTTGCCGCACGCGATTCCCGGAATCCTCACGGGCACGATCCTCGCGATCGGGCGGGCGGCGGGCGAGACCGCGCCCATTCTCTTCACGGTCGCTGCGTTCTACTTGCCGCGCCTGCCGCGGTCGATCTTTGACCAAGCCATGGCGTTGCCCTACCACTTGTACGTGCTCGCGACCCAAGTTCCCAAGGTGAGCCCGCGCCTTCAGTACGGCACGGCGCTCGTGCTGGTGGGATGTGTGTTTGCCATGAATCTCGTTGCCGTGATCATCCGAAGCCGATTTCAGGCGAGGAAGGAATGGTAAGCGCAAAGGTTTCCGTGGAGGATCTGAGAGTTTCCTATCGTGGCGTCCCCGCCCTGCGCGGCGTGAGTCTCGACGTCCGCGCCCATGAGATCCTCGGTGTGATCGGGCCGGCCAACAGTGGCAAGACCTCGTTTCTGCGCACCTTAAATCGCCTGAACGATCTTAACGAGGACGCCGCCGTAACGGGGCGCGTGCGGCTGGACGGCAAGGACATCTACCGGGAGTTCAGGCCCTCCGAGCTACGCCGAAGGGTGGGCATGGTGTTCGCTCTTCCCGCGCCTTTGCCGGGGAGCATTTTCGAGAACGTGACGCACGGCCCGCGGCTTGCCGGGATTCGCTCGGCCGCCGAGCTTTCCCGTCGCGTCGAGGAAAGCCTGCGCACCGCGTTCTTGTGGGAGGAGGTCAAGGACCGCCTTCACCAATCGGCATTTAAGCTTTCGGGCGGCCAGCAGCAGCGCCTTTGCCTGGCGCGCACCCTCGCCATTGATCCCGACGTGATTCTTTACGACGAGCCTTGCTCCGGTTTGGATCCTATCTCGACAGCCAAGATCGAGGAAGCCATGATGGCGATGGCGCAGCGCTACACGCAGGTCCTGGTGACGAACAATACCAAGCAGGCGGCGCGGGTGAGCGACCGCACGGCGTTCTTCCTGAGCGGTGAGCTCGTGGAGGTCGACTCGACCGAGCGCATCTTCACGGCCCCGCGGGATGAGCGCACCAACGACTATGTCTCCGGGAGGTTCGGCTGACATGAACGCCGTAGTGACCGAAGGGCTGAACCTCTACTATGGCAGCTTCCAAGCCCTTCAGGACGTGTCCCTCGAGATTCCCGAGTACAAGATCACGGCCATCATCGGGCCTTCGGGGTGTGGAAAGTCGACCTTCCTGCGCTGCCTCAATCGCATGAACGACGAGATTGAAGAGGTGCGCATCACGGGCAAGATCGTGGTCCTCGGCCAGGACCTCTACGCCAACGGCTTGGACCTTCGGGAGATGCGCAAGCGGGTGGGCATGGTCTTTCAGCGGCCCAATCCGTTTCCCCTGAGCGTGTACCGCAACGTGAGCTTCGGGCCCGAGGTGCATGGGCGGCACGATCGCAAGACCCTGGACGCGCTCGTGGAGGAAAGCCTTCGCGCCGTGCATTTGTGGGACAGTCTCAAAGACGATCTGTCTCGCGACGCACTCGAGCTCTCCGGTGAGGAACAGCAGCGGCTGTGCATCGCGAGGCTTCTGGCCGCCCAATCCGAGGTTCTGCTGATGGACGAGCCCTGCTCGGCGCTCGACCCCATCGCTACCCAGAAGGTCGAGGAGCTCTTGATCGAACTGAAGGAGAGATACACCATCGTGATCGTGACCCATAACATGGCGCAGGCGGCGCGCGTGAGCGACCACACGGGCTTGTTTTATCTGGGCCGCTTGATCGAGTTCGACCGCACGGAGAAAATCTTCACGAGCCCATCACGAAAGGAAACGGAGGCGTACGTCACGGGCCGGTTCGGCTGATTCGGCGCCCGCGCTCCCAGGAGGACCCATGAAGCGACATTTCCATGAGGAATTGAAGGACTTCACCGAGGACATTATCAAGATGGGGCTGCTGGTGGAGGAGATGATCTCCATGGCCTCGCACAGCCTCTTTGAGCGGGACGCGAAGCTCGCGCAGCGCGTCATAGACACCGACTCGGCGGTAAACCAGAATGAGATTCGAGTCGACGAGCGCGCGCAGGCGCTGATCGCGCTCTACCAGCCCACGGCCGTGGATTTGCGATTTCTCATTGCGGCCATCAAGATGAACCACGACCTGGAGCGCATGGGCGATCACGCGGTGAACGTTGCCGAGCGCGTGCTTAAGCTGATCGCCGAGCCGCCGGGCCGGCCGTTTGAAATCCTGCCCAAGATGAGCGATCAAGTGCGCAAGATGGTGCGCAGCGCCCTGGACAGCTTCGCCACGCGCAGCGAGCCCGAGGCCCGGGAGGTGCTCGAGGGCGATGACCTGGTGGACAATCTCAACCGTGAGCTGGGAGACGTGCTGGAGGAGTCGGCGCGCAAGTCGCCTGAATCATCGGGGCGCGCGTTTCACCTGTTGATGGTGGGACACAACCTCGAGCGCATTGCGGACCTTGCCACCAACATCGCCGAGGACGTGGTCTACTTGGTCAAGGCCAAGGAAGTCCGCCACCACGTAGAAAAAAAATGACGCGAGCGAAGCGAGCGTCATCCTGAGCGAAGCGAAGGATCTAATCAGCGAAGCGAGCGTCATCCTGAGCGAAGCGAAGGATCTCACAGCGAAGCGAGCGTCATCCTGAGCGAAGCGAAGGATCTAATCAGCGAAGCGAGCGTCATCCTGAGCGGGAGGTCGTCTCATCCTGAG
>CAZPNG010000021.1:0-9131 GCA_964587845.1 uncultured bacterium
AACTGCCACGCCATCCGCTTGCGCACGCGGGGTGACGCCTGGGCGAGACGCAACATCCACCAGAACCAGAAACCCACGCTCATCGATTCGAACTGATCGAGCATCTCGTGCGCATCATCGTCCCGCGAGAGCCGGAAGGCCGGAGGCCCTTTCGCTCCCCGATCCTCGGTGTACTCCAGGACCAGCTCGCGCAGGAGCTCCCAGCGGCCGTGGAAGTTGTGAACGAGCTTCACGAGGTCGTAGAGCGGATCGCCGCCGCTCGCCACGACGCGTGGGTCAATGATCTTGATGCGTGGCACGCGGCCAGCGAGCAAGTCTTCAAAATTGACGAGGATATTGCCGAGCGCGAAATCTCCGTGCACGGCATGGAGTTTTCCGTCGATGGGCTCCAGCGCATTCGTGTAGCGAAGCGCTTCGCGCATCCGCCGGACGAGCGGCAAAAGATTGAGCTGCTCAACGCCATCCACCCCGAGGGTCGGGCTGCCAATCAAAGGCGCCAGGGAACGGGCTTCCTGCAAGACTCTTGCGCGGTTCTTCTCAGCAAAATCTCCTTCAAAAGGCCAAGCCTTCAGCTTGCGCACCCAAGGACGAAGCTCGCGCCGCAAGGCCCTCGTGCGGGCCGAGACCTTCTTGAGGTAAAAATCGCGCGCGTAATGGGCGGGCGCCGGCCCGATCACCGTGGCGTGCAGCGCCTGGGCAAGCGCTTCGTGAGCGCGAAACGCGAGATCGAGCGCCCGGGGCGGCGTCACGTAGCCAATGGCTGCCAGCGTCGAGAGATCCGGCCAAGGGACATCTTCCATATCGTAGTAAACCGCGTTGCGGCGCTCGCCCTGGGCGAGAACCCGCGTGAAGAGCTCCCCGTGGCCTTCCCCAAGCTCTTGGAGCCAGCGCATCTCGCTAAGGAAGGCTTCGCGCGCCGCGCCGTGCGCCGCTTTCCCTCTCACGAACTTGCGAACGACTACCGCGCCGCCGCGCTTTTGCACGCGTTCCACGCCCGCTCCAGAGGCCCCGCCCGACAGCCGCTCCAGCAAAACCTCGCCCGGCTCGACGCGCACCGTCGGCCCCCTCTTTCTGCGACGCCCCTCCCGGCCCGATGAAAAATTGTGGTACGAAATCGGCTCTCCACCCGTCATCAAGGCGGGATCAAAGGACACTCCGCGCCGGCCCAGGTGCATGCGCAGGCCGTCTGGGTGCTCACCGCCCTTGATGAGAACGTCCTCACCGATCTCGTGAAACTGCGGCGCTCCATCCACTTCGACCTCTACGCCTCCGTCCCGGCGGCGGATGAAGACTTGCCCCGGGTGCAGATTCAGTTGCATCACCTTTCGGTAAGGGAGAAATCTCATGCCGGAGCCGAGCCGCGGGAAGAAGGCGCCCGGGTACACACCGCCCGTGATGCCCGTTCCCAGAATGCCTCTTGAGTGACTCAAGACCGCAGTCTCCGGCTCCCCGACCTCGACCCTGAGCGATCCATCGGCCATGAGCCGAACGCCGCTTCCTGCAGACCAGACGGTGAGCGTCAAGGGATCCCTGCTCCGGCCGGCGTCGCGGGCCGGGGGATGAACGAAAACGGCCGCGTAGGAACCGGGCTCCCGAGGCGCCACGTGGAGCATGAGGTTGCGCACCTGTCGCGTCACGCTGAAAGCTTGGGCTGGATTTCGAAACGCCGCTCCCTGGAGAATCCAGGCCGCCGCCGCGTCGGGCTCGGTGCTCTCCAGGACGCGCGCACTGCGCCAACGGCTCCAGCCCGCCCAGCGCCGCGGCTCGCGCCCCACGATCGCCACGCGCACGCCCAAGTGCTTAAGCTCCCTCGCCGCTCGGCGAAACCGCGTGCGATTGCCCCGCTCAAGCGCCCGCCACGCGCGCGTCATCCACTGCCGCTCGGGCTCCGTCACCACATCGAAGGGCGAGTGCTCGCGCCGCCCGCGGGCTTTAGCAGCCCGAGCGGGCGAAGAGCGCAGCACGCCCCTGAGTTTCTCGATCACGCCGTGGTAGCGGTAGCGTTTGTCATCGGACAATGAGGTCTCCAGAAACTCAAGCGCCGTCCGGGCAAAGGGCTTGCCTCCAAAGTCAGCCGCTTCCCAAAATCGCTCGGCTCCCCAGGTGGTCATGCCGCCGCCGATGTCCTCAACCGTGGGCATGGGAGTAGGCATATAAGCCCGCTTCACAGGATCGAAGGATCGCAAGACCACCGGCCAGTCTTCGGCGCCGACGACGCTGCCGAGCGGGCTAGCGCCAAACCGCAGATCAAGCCGAGTCGCGCCCGTTTCATTCAGGGCCCGGCGAAGCTCATGCCACGTAAACGCATGCGCGCGCCGGCCGGAGCGAAAGATGAGCTCATGGGGAGGAAAGGGATCATAACCGGCAACCTTCCTGCGCTTGCGGTCGACCTGCATCACGTGGCTCACCAGCACGGCCACCCCGTCAGCGTCCGCCAGCACGACCGAAGCTGTGTTGGCCGGGCGAACCAGAACAGCCAGCTCCATGCGATAGTTGTCCCAAAGGACCGCTTCCAGATCGTTGAGTAATCCACGGTTTTCATCGGCACCCAGTTCATCCTCACGAATGTCTAAAAAGAGGACGGGGGGCGCCGGCCGGCTAGAGGGCGCCTGCGATAAATGGAAATCGGAGACAGCCGTCTTCAACTCTTGGAGGTTCACACGCCGGTCTCGGGGTTCCAAGTGGGCCATCCAAACGGAGGGCTTCCCAGCGCCCGGCACGCGGCTCGCGGCGATGCTGCAGAAAACGGCGCCCGCCGATCCAATCGCGAGGCCGGGCTCGGCGGGAATCGCCGCGCGGGGAGCTTTGCTGTCGGGGTGATAGTAGACAACGTTGGCGAAGCGCGTGCCCGAGGCCGTGAACCTCTTTACAATCCCGCGCACGGGGCCCACGACGCCCTGCGATGAACTCGTGAGGAGCTCCGCACCCTTCCCTTCTTTCGCCTCGAGCGGCAGCGCGGCAAACTCGCGCAAGCGTCCGAGGATCCTCTGCCGCGCGGCTTTCTCGGAGCGCGCCGGCGCGCGGCGCGCGCTCCCTCGGAGCCGGCCCTCACCACCCCCTGTTGTCATTCTGAGCCGACCCTCGACTCTCGGCGAAGAATCTCTCAGAGATCCTTCGCGCAGCTTGGGCCTCGCGCTCAGGATGACACCTTTCAGGACCCGCGCGCGAAGGTCCGGGTCGGGCCAAGCTTGCAGGCTCGCCTTCATGCCCCACAGGACCTGGCGAACCGCAGCTCTCGCGCCCGGGCCGGCGAGCGCTCCGCGCAGCCGGTTGCGAAAGGCCCGGTCGCGGGAGCGGCGGGCATGAGGGCCAAACGCCTTCCAAAACGTGTCGAGGTGCCCGACCGCGGCCACGTAGAGATTCGTGGCCGACCGCTCGCCTTCCGCGAGATCGAGCGCGTTCACCGGCGCGCCCGCCATGAGGGTGGCTATCTGCAGGAGGTACTGCCACACGAACCGGCGCTGCGCCCAGCCCGGCAGGAGACCCAAGAAGTCCGCAAAGCGCTGCGAGAACAACCGGGTGAGCTCGTGATAATCCATGAACAGATCTGCGCGCCCGACTTCCGCCTCGAATTGCGGAATGCCCGCGGCGCCCACGCCCACAGATCGATACCCGTAGCTTGACTGGCGCAGCAGATCCCACGGCCCCGTGAAGTTGTGCGTAAGCTTGACGAGATCGTAGAAGGGATCTCCGCCCTCGGCAGAGACCCGCGGGTCGATCACGCGGATGTCCACGTCCTCTGCGCCCTTGCCCTGCAGAATGTCCACGTAGTTCACCAGAATGTTCTTCAGGTGCAGATCGCCGTGCACCTGCCGCAGCCGAAGGACGAGCGGCGCGAGCGCGTTCGTGTATCGCATGGCCTCAGAGATGCGCGCGAGCATGGCGGTGATGTTTGCGTAGCTGCGGCCGCCCATCTCGATCTCGGGGCTGTCGACCAGTAAAGCGAGCTTGGGCGCCCGCTGCTTGAGCTCCGCGAGGCGCGGCGGAACCTTGTCGAGATAAGTCCGCTGGGTGTAGTCGGCGGGCGTCGGCTCCAGTTCAGTCTTGTAGAGGTCGGGAGCGATCTTCGACCAGGCGCTCAAGGCGATCTCGAGCGCCTGCTCGGGCGTGATGTAGCGTTTGAGCAGGAGATCCGAAAGGTTCGGCCAATCCACGTTCTCCATGTCGTAGAAAAGCACGTCGCCCGTCTCCCGGTGGGCAAAGATTTTCGGGAAGGCGCGCTGCGTGCGCTCGGGCAGGGCGAGAACCCAGTGAAGCTCGCGGGCAAACGCGTCGCGCTTGGCCCGTTCTGCCGGCCTGGCTTTCAGAAACTTGCGCACGATGACCTGACCACTCGGCTGGAGGACGCGCTCGATGCCCGCGCCCGAAGCGCCCGCGAGCCGTTCGATCAGCACCTCGCCTTTCTCAACGCGGACACTGGGGGACTCGGAAACAGCTGCGTGGCGCTCGAAGGCGGGAAAGATATAGGTCATGTGCCAGCCGCCGGCGGAAAGGGGCGGCTCGATTTCAACGCCTGACCGCGTGAGCCGGAGCTCGAGGTCGGCTCTCTGGAAGCCGCGGTAGACGCGCTTCCAGCCGCCTCTGACGCGCACGGTGTCTCCCACCCGGTAGAGGCGCCGCGAGCGGCCGACCCGCACCTCCACCTGGGAGCCCCGTTTGCGAATCCGCACGCGCACCCGCGGCTTCTTTTCTTTGGCAGCGTCCGTGTCCTGTGTCATCGGGTGGCCCGAGCCGAAGGCGAGATCAATGCCTCTGTGATAGGGAATGAAAGCGGTGTGTTCGCCCCCGCCCAGTTCCTGCGGGGCCATGTCGCCGGTGATCATCGGCGCCTTGTACTTGCGCTCGTGCCGGGGATTTTCCGGGGGCGCGCGCACGCGGACGGTGCCCTGCTGCGTCAGCTCGACACCCTCGCCCGTATCCAGCACCGTGAGCTCACACGCTTGCACGCCCGGATAACCCCGCCGTGTGAGGAGCATCGCATACTGGCCGCGCTTGTAGGCCGAGGAATGAAGGATGATGTTGCGCACTTGCCGGCGTGTCCGGTAGCGCTCAAGCTCGCCCGGGAAGCGCACCCCGGCGAGCGCCCAAGACGCAATTTTCTCCACATCTGCGGGATCCCAGACGCGCACGGGCCCGACGTGACCGCCTGCGCGCCGGGTCTCCCACGGCGTGCCGAGGCCCCGATCGAAGCTGACGAGCGCGACGCGGAATCCCAAGCTGCGAAGCCGATGTGCCGCGCGCAGAAACCGCGCGCGGTCCCCGCGCTCCAGGGCACGCCAGGCATTTTGCGTCATGCGCTTCTGCTCCAGGTCCCAGCGCAGGAGCTTGAGGGTGGGCGCGGGAACGTTGCGGATGTGGATCCTCGAGCGCCCTCTCCACCACTCCGGTCGGATGCGCTTTTGTGCCATGCGGCTTGAACGTACCGGGGCCAGGCGCCGCCGCCACAGTGCACCGTAGAGATTGCCCGGGGAGAACATGCTTAGCCTTGCCCGATTCAGATCAATGGGGAGCTCCACACGATACGGTTTCAGAGGATCGAGGCGATAGAAGAGATCCCGAACCTCATCCGCCTTGAGCGGTTGGACGGTGCCTCTTGTTCCCCCGTCCGGACCGGGAACCAAGCGCAATGGGTAAGCGCCGGGCGCGAGCAGATACTGATCCGGCGCTCGCCGAAGCTCCTCCTCGACTCGGCCCCCCGCTCGCTCCAGGACGTAGGTCTGAATGAAGATCAGCCAGAAAATCGGCAGTTGGGGATCCTTGCGAATATACAAGCGCTCCTGATTGGGCAGGTCCTCAACCTGTTCCTCAAACCACTCCTGGGAGCCCTCCAGCCCCGTTTCATAACCCCGGACTTCCCGCTCTAAAGGCCCTTCCGGCCTGGCGGCCCGGAAGGAGCGCACAAACTCAACAAACTTTTCCCGGCGCATCCGCTTGTTCAAAAACCACTCCACGTCGTCGTCATCCCCAACGGCGCGAGCGACCCGCATCAGCTTCATGATCACACGGTAGGATTGGCGCTTCTGCGGGGAATCCTCCAAGTGCCGATCCATCAGCCACCACCGCCCCATCCTGACCGACAACGCCCCGGCCAGCCATGCGAACCCCCGTCTTGCTGCGGGTGACCCGTGCGGCCGGGCAGGCGATCGGCGCGTATCGGTACCGTTCCTCTCAGTGCCAGGTTCCGCGCTGCGAGCGCCCTGGGCCCTCGCAACCGCCTGCCGCGCCTCGCCCGCAGGCTGATCGCCTTGCGCAGGCTCGTTTGAGATCGCCGGTGGCTGCTTCACACGACCCTCGCGGAACAGGACGAGTGAAACGCCCGTGAGAATGATGCCGAACGCCAAGACTTCGGCCAAGAGGGGCGCTCGCGCCATCCACGCCATGGTGAGAAGCGCGGTCGCCGCGGGCTGCCAGCCATGCAGCGCGAGGGTCGTGATGAACGGACGGGTGCGCGTCATGCTCTCGAAGCGCGACATCCGCGCCGCCACGTTGGAGGCGCCGACAATCCATAACATCCAAAACGCGCGCGGGTCGGTGAGTACGGCTCCGATGAACGCCCAATCAATTGCGCCAAAACCCGGTACGATTGAAAGCAGCCACAGGAAGGGAAGGCCCACGTGCCACAGGATCGTGCCTTCCAGGGCGTTGGCCCGCGCCGTCAGCTTCTTGAGATAGATCATCGTCACCGCATAGACCGAAACGACGAACAAGGCCATCCCATTGCCGGCAAGCGCAGCCTGCGCGCCCACCTGGGTGCCTGAGTAAACCACCACGAGCGCGGCGCCCAGCGTCACGGCAGCCGTCCCCAGGATCAGAGCCGAGAGCGTGAGCGGCGTGTCCGGCAGGCGCGGCGAGACCTGGAAGAACTTTGTGAGGCGCGAGGAGGAAAGAATGAAAAGCGAAAACATCCCCACGAGCACCGGTGTCATCACGCCCAAGAGCGAGACGGCCAGCGCAGTGGTGTAGCGCAGGACCAAGTGATTGCCCGCGATCACGAAGATGAAGTTGACGAGGCTGAAGCCCAGGAAGGGCAGCCACACGTCTCGCAAACTCAGCTTGGAGAGCCGCTCAAAGGCTTTCAGCGGCGCTCTCCAAACCACCATGGACCACAGGCCTGCGAAAGCAAGCGTCATCAGCAGGGACAGCAGGTTGTGCGAGAAGGCAAGCGTGAGCGCGTTGGGCCCCCCCGCCTGGCGCGAGTAGCGCTCGATGATCACCCCCGTGGAGGCGAAAAAGCTGGCCGCTAGCAAGGCGTAGAGGACATCCCGGCGTGCCAGCACTGCGTCGATGGAAGCCCGCCAGATCCGCCGGATTGGGCTCATGCGCGCGGGCGATCGGCGCGGCGCGCCTGGCTCATCGGCGGCGGGCGCCTCCACCTCGCGCTGCGGCACGACCGCCATCCCCATGACAAGGATGAAGAACGCGATCACTTCGGCCGCGGTCGGCAGGCGCCCGAGCCACGCGGCCATCAAGAGCGCGGTCATCACCGGCTGCGAGGAGTGCAGGACCAGCGAGGTGCGGAAGGGCTTGTCAGCCAGGGCCACGCTTTGATAGCGAAAGAGGCGCGCCGTGGTATTCGTCACGCCCACGAGCCAGATTCCCCACAGCTGAAGGGGATGGCTAAAGAGCGAACTGACGAAACCCCAGTCCAGCGCGCCCAAGCCGCCCACAAGGCCCAGCGCCACGAGCGAGGGCAGGCCCGCGTAGAACATGAGCATCATGTGCGTCGCCCGTACGCCCTTGGCGCTCATGCGCCGGTTGTAAATCAAATAGAAGGCGTTGGCGCCGACGGCTGCGAGCGCCATCAGGTTACCTTTGACCGACAGGCCGGCCATCACGCCGGCGCCCGCGGTGGCGATCACAAGTGCCGCGCCGGCAGAGACCACCAGCGTGCCCGCGATGATGCGCGTCCAGGTGACCCACGTGCGGCCCGGAAACTCTCTCAATCCGAAGAAGCGTCCTGAGGCCTTCCAGCGCAGGAGCAGCCACGAAAAGGCGCCCACAAACACCGGCGTGGCGATCTGCAGAAGTGAAACGGCTTGAGCCGTGGTGTATCGAAACGCGAAATGAAACAGTCCCGTGATGGAAATGAACTGCAAGATGCTGACCACCGTGAGCTCCGCCAGAGTGCCCTTCAAGCTTCCAAGCTCCTTGAACAAATTCACGCGCGTGCGCAGAGACCAGACCGCGGTCATGGCCGCCGTGAGAAAGAGCGCAAGCAGGTTGTGGCTGAAGGCCAGAGTGACGGGATTGGGACCGCCCGCCATGTGGGAGAACTTCTCGATGATCACGACGTTTCCAACCGCAAACGTGCCCGAGGACAAAAGCGCGTACACGGTGCTCCAGAACACGGACTCCCCCCGCTTCGCGCCCTGCGACTGCGCGGGCGCGTGGCGCAGCGCAGTCACGAGGTCGTGGAACACAGGCGCAAGAGAGGAGTCCCCCGCCTCGCGCAGCTGCCGGATCAAGTCATCGAGCGCGAGATTCGATTGCGCGGCAGCCTCGGGTTGCCTAAGGCCCTCGACAAATGCGTGGTACTGCGCTCGATAAGCGGGCTGGCGGTAAAGGCCGAAGCGCCTCGAAAGATGGCGGAGGATGACCAGAGCAAACGGCTCGCCCAACTGCACATAAGATTGGAAAAGCGACGTCCACCAGGCCGCCATGCCGCCCTTCACCACCACTTCCTGATCCCGCAGCGGCGTGAGCTGAAACGCTCGGCTCTCCATGTTCCACGTCTTAAACAAGACCCGCCAGCGCTCGGCGTTCCAGAGCATTCCCAACCGATCCGTGCCGAAATCCAGCAGGAGCGGCCCCTCGCCCTGCGCCAGGGCCGCGCGCCGCAGCTCATCCCACGTGAAGATCTGCGCCCGGCGGCCGGCCCGATAGAGGCCGCCCGCCAGGCGCGTCACAAATACTCCCACGCCGTCTTGGTCTGCGAGAACGGCCGAAATCATTCCGCCCGGGCGCGCCAGCACGACAAGAGAAATCCCGCGGGCCCGCAACATCCCATCGAGCTCTTGCAGAAGCCCCCCGACCCAGCCCTGATCCAAGACGTATGCCTGAAGCTCCAGAAAGACAACGGGCTGCTCGCGGAAGTTGCCGCCGTCCATCCAGTCCGACACGGCCTTTAAGAT
>CAZPNG010000022.1:0-3247 GCA_964587845.1 uncultured bacterium
CGCGAAGGGCATGATCCCGCCCTCCCGCCCCGCGGTGAGACGCAACCGCTTCTTCGTGGCAGGGGTGCTCGAGAAATTTCAGGACCGGCCGCTTCGGGATCCGATTTTCATGCACGTCCTCGGGCCGGAAGGCGCTTTTGACGAGCGGGCTCCGGGACTCGTGGCGAAATATCCTGACCCCGCGCGGTTCCAGCAGGAAGTCTTCTTCGAGTGGCGGTTCTTCAAGGCCCAGTTCCCGCACCTCAAGGAGCGCGCGCTCGCCCTGCGCGCCGCCCGTGCCGCAGAGCGGCGCGCACCTGCATCCGCTCTCTCCTCAACCCGAGGCGCCACGCAAAGCCGATCAGCGTTCGACCTTGACGGGGCGCGTGAGCGAGCGACGCCCGGCATAAGCTGGGAGACCCTGCGAGTCGCCTCGCGCACGCTGAGCGCAAGCGCTCGGGAGCGTGAAGTGTTCCTCTTGATGCTGGGAGGCCTGGCCGCGCAGAGGCGTCCTCTCTCCGCGAGCGAACTCGCCCGTCTGACTCGAAGCAACATGAGCCATGTGGAAGACGTCCGCCGCAGCGTCATCCAAAAACTTCGTCAGAGCGGGGTTGTGATGCACGTCGAGCGATCCCACCGTTGGCGAGAGCCCATGGATGAGACGGCCGTGCGCGCGGCAACGGAAGCCCTTCGCGAGCGGCTCGAGCCGTACCGGAACACAGAGGAGGTTCTCGAAGCCACCTTCCCGGGCGTTCCACTTGATTCGCTGGCGATTTTCTACCGTTCGCTCGTTGCAATCTCTCATGACCGAAAAGTTTTCCGCGTTCTTCTCGCGTTTTACCGGATCCACAATCGGTGGCCGTCCGCCCGCGAACTGGGTTTCCTTGCAGGGATGAGCGCTTCCCTCGCGACCCAGACTCGGGCCGGGCTCTCCAGGAAACTCCAACAGCAGGACTTCACCCCGCCTCCCTGGATATCCGTGGGAGGGAATACTTTAAGAGTCGTATCGAGGGTACGTGTTTTGGCGGCGGCCGATGAGGTTGACGGTGTCCTGGGTCCAACCCGGGGCGCCATGAACGGCGTCGGTCGCATGCCGCGTTCGGTTCCCACGTACTTCAAGGAAGGCCTACGGGACATCCCGCGCCGCGACTTGCACATCCTCCACCAACTCCTGGGGGATACCGAATTGCGAAAAATTCTCCTGTTTTACTTCGCCTTCGACCGGCGTTTTGGATCATGGCCTTTGACGCGTGAGGCCGATCGGTGGCTTCGGAAAACAGGAGGCTATAGCGCTCAAGCTCTGCGAAAAATCAATCGGCGCGCGAGAGAGATCGGCACTCAACCTCCGGCCTGGATAGGAGACCGGCTCGACGCCGCCCGCAGGGAGAGACTGTGGAAGCGCCGCTCCGGCGGGAAAAAGCGGGAGACCTGGCTTGCGCGCGGCGTGATTTGGAAAGATATGCAGACCATCAGCCGCTGGCTTCGCAAGCCTCCCGCGCGAGCTGTCAACCGAGAACGCCTCGCTGCAGATTCCTTCGAAGAGATCTTGATGGAAGCTGCAGACTTTGAAGATCCACGCTATCTACGGGGGGCCTTCAAAACCTTGAGAGCCGGAAGCTTTCCAAAACGCTTGCTGCCGTCCTTACTGGGTTACTACCAGATCCACCGTGAGTTTCCCAACGGCGGCGAAATGGCCAGGCTCTTGGGGAGCGATCTCCCCTCGGCTCAAGAAGCGCTTCGTCGGCTCAAAGCGCACCTGACCCTCTTCAGAGTCCGACTGGAGGGTCTTGCTGTTCCACAACTTTTCCGTGGAGACCTTCCGATCCGCACCCTCGGAGATGCTACACGGGCAGCCGTCTCGTGGGAGAGTTATCTGACAGGCCCGCGCCTCAACCCATCGGAGCGCCACGCACCGGGAACAGTCGGGCCCTGGGTGCGCCGGCTCGAGAATGTGATGCACCCGTGGACAGTCCAGGAAGTTAAGAAGCTCTCCACCTTTCTAACCAACCGGCCCCACGTGCGCCGCAAGACCCTGCCCATTTTGATCGCCGCGTTGAACGGGCACGCCCGCTACCTGGATCGCGTGATCAAAATGCTGCCCTCACTCGATGCGGGGCTTGAAGCGAAGGCGCTGCGCCTGGAGCATCCTGACCTGCGGGCGCGCATCTCGGATCAGGATGCAGAGTTCCCGGTCACCCACTTTAAGCGGCCCCTGAGCGCCATCCTTCGATTCCTCCAGGAATCCCGCCGTGAGGCCCGGGCGCTCAAAGGTCTGGAAGCCATGCCGCAGGGGCAGGCCGGGAGACTCAGGCGGGCGCTGCTCGCCCTCATCCTCGACATCCGGGAGATTCTTGAACACATTCAAGACGAGGTCATCCATCCCTGGATTGCCTCCCAGCCCGACCTGATGCTGGACTACGATCGGATGGCCACTACGCTGGAACCCTACTACTGGATCGGGCAGCGCCGCCGCCTCATCGCGGATCAGATTTTCTCGCTCTGGCCGGTGCCTGGTCAGCCGGGCCCTGCCCTGAGCCTCATCGATCTGCGGGAGCTCGCCACGGATGTCACCGTCAGGTGGTCACGCCAGCGCTCTCACCCGGAAGGCCGGGAGATTTATAGGACCATCGATTTTCAGGTGGATTTCGAGGGCGTGCGCCACCCGCGGGCGTTCGTGTGGTCGCGCGGCATCCGCGTGATCTTTCGGGAGCTCCTGAAAAACGCCATCCTCGCCCTGCCGCGCGACAAGGACGGGTACCGCCACGGCCGGATTGTGATCGAAGGCCGCACCGAACGCGGCCGCCTCGTGATCTTGTTCCGCAATGAAGGTGAACGGGGCCGCGCGCCTGCCGCAGAGCGGCTGTTTCGCATTCACCGCTCGTACCGCAAGCCGGAGGAGATCGACCGCATCCAGCTGCCGGGAGGCCGGCATGCCCAAATCGGAGGAGAAGGCCTGGGGTTGTTTGTCTCCCGCTCCCTGGCCCAGCTCCACGGCGGCTCCCTCGATCTCCTGGCGGACAAGCCCCTCACGACGTTCCGCCTCGCGCTCCCGCTCCTCCCGCTCGCGCAGCGCCGGGCCCCGGTGGCTTCCGGCGGGCCCGCAGCTCAGGGCGCTTCGCAGCGCGTTCCGCTGCTTCCCAATGGGCATCTCAACGTGGCGGCATTTCTTGAGGCGACCTTTCCCGGCCATGAGGCGGGAACGTTGCGCACAGCTTACCTCTCGCCCGCCTGGAACTTCCGTGACCGAGCCATCTTTCTCTACATGCTG
>CAZPNG010000023.1:0-5512 GCA_964587845.1 uncultured bacterium
CCCTGGGCACCGGCTATTACTTCAACTATCAATTCTTCCCGTTCCTCGACTTTGCGTTCGGCGGCGCGCCCCTGTATTTGCGGGTGCTCTTTGACCTGTCCTTTGCCACGATCGTCGTGCACCTGCCGCTCCTGATCACCCTGGGGGAGGTCTTCGGGGAAGCGCGCGACGTCTCACTCCCCGAGCGCGTGCGGCGCAACTGGGACTCGTTCGTAGAAATGTTCCCCGCGAACGTTTGGTTCTGGGGCATTGTGTCGGTGCCGTTGTGGTATCTCTTCCCGGACCCGGCTGTCTTCCAGTGGTTCCAGGGCATCGCCGGCATCATCTACTTCGCGAAGATCATGGAGCCCGCCGTGCGCGACAACGATTCGGTAAACGGCGAGATCGCCGGACCACGCGCACGCCATTCGGCGGCCCGCGTCCAGCCCAAGAAACCGTCCCTCAAGAGCGTGGGCCTGGACCGCGTGCTCTTGAAGCCCCGCAAGCGCGCCGTGGCGCTGCGGCGAAGAGCGGGCGTCACGCCGGCGCGCATCCGCCGCTCTGAGCAGCTTCAGCGCAAGTACGTGAGGCGCAAGCCCACGCCTTTGATTGAGGAGGCAAAAATCAACCGCTTCATCCGCCGCGTCACGGGGCAAGACATCCGGTTTTTCATGAAGGACGAAACCGTCAATCCGACGGGCACGTTCAAGGACCGCTCGCCGGTGGCGTTCTATCATCGCGTCGACACCGGCCGGCCGCCCAAAATGCTCAAGTCGGTCTCCACGGGCAACCACGGCGCGGCCGCCGCCAACGCGGTGCGGGCGGCCAAGCGCAAGCACCCCGAGCTCGCCGGAAAACTCGCCGCCGAGGTCACCATGGATTTCGGAGCGTTCGAGCATAAAAAGAAGAACATTCGCCGGCTCGGCGGCCAGGTGCGAGATCATCGAACCTACAAGGTCCGTGGTCATGAGATCGAAATTCTCATACCGACCTACCGGAGAGCGGAGGACTTCGTGCACCGCGAAGTGCGCGCGAATCCCAAGGACTTCATGCAAGTTCCCCACGGGGACCCGTGGGTGGTTTCGGGCTACTCCGTCATGGCGAAAGAGGCCGAGGCGCAGCTCGCGCAGGCAGGGATCGATTTGGATTCCTTGAGCGAAGGCGAGCTGGCGATCATCACGTCTCTGGGCTCCGGCGGCCTTCTTTCCGGCTGGCTCGAAATGAAGATCCGCTCGCCGGGGGCGATCGCTTTTGGCGCCACCGCGGAGCCCGCCGACATGACTTTCCGCTCTATCAAAGAAGGCCGCATCATCCGCGATGACATTGCTTCCCATCCCGGTCTCGTCGTGGACGGCAACCTCGCCACCCCCGCGCCGTTTTCCGTCAAACTCATCCGCCAGCACGCCGACGGCGTGCTTCTCGTCACCGAAAAGGATGCCCTCTACGCGACCGCCCTCTTGCGCCGTTACGGCATCATTGCGGAGCCGACCTCCGGCCTGCCGCTCGCCGCGCTCCTGCTTCACGGGGACCTCTTCCGCAAGACCCGCGTGGCCGTCGCGCCGCTCTCGAGCAAGAACGTGAGCGAAGAGATGGCGCAACGGCTGGATGAGGTGGCGTGGGATGAGGCCGAAATACTGCGTTACTTCAGGAGCCGGCGCGCAGAAATTCAAGACGCGTTGCGCGAGATCCGCGCCTACGAGCGCCGGCGCGCCGGGCTTGAGGCCCAGCGTGCGGCTGACGCCCAGGGAAACCTCCGCTCCCTCGAGAGCGAGATCCTGGCCAACTGGGACGCCATTGTGGCGCGCGGCGCATTCGTCTTCGACGTCGATGAGACGCTCATTGAGAGCGGTCATTCCATTGCGAATTCGCCGCGGCTGCTGGAGCTGCTTGTGCGGCTTCTCGAAAGCGGCGTGCGGGTGACGTTTGTCTCCGGAGGCAGCAAAGAGAGCCTGGTGCGCCGCCTGGTGCGGCCGCTTGAGCGCAGGCTGCAAAAGACGCGCCAGATGCGTCTGCTCTCCCGCGTCCGGGTTTATGCGGACCAGGGCGCCGTGAAGCTGCGCTACCGGGCCGGCAAGCTGCGGGAGGACCGGGCGCACACGCACAAGCACCGGATTGCAAAGGAGCACGTCCGGATTTTTGTCGACGCGCTGGCGCGCGCCGGCCGCGACGGCTTCTGGCTTGCAGGCAAGCGGGGACTCGACCGCAAAGCATGGGCCAAAGCGGTGAAGGCCTATTATGAGAAAGTTCCCACCACGTTCTCCGGCTCCGACTGGGTCTTTCCGTGGATGGAGGACAAACCCTACCAACCGTCTGTGATCAAGCTTTCCGACAAGCGGGGCCGCGTGGTTGCGCCGTTCCTCAGCAACCAGGACGGGGTGAAGTACGCTCTCTCGTACTTCCCCGATGTGCTCAAGGTCGAGGGTGAGAAAGAGCGCACCGACCTGCGCAGCCGGATTGCCGAGCGCGTACGCAGGACCGTCTACCGCAAGATCCGCGGCGGGCGGGCACTCTACAGGATCGCGCCAGGGGGCGTTCGCACCATTGATGTGACGCTGCGCGGGATCAAAAAAGAGTATGCGATCCGCGACCTGATTCAAGAAGAGGGTCTCGATCCGTCCCTCATTTATTTCTTCGGAGACGACTTCGTGATCCGGCGCGGACAGCCCGGCAATGATGTGGCGGCCTCCAAGGTGCGCGGCGTGCGGCTTGTGGCCGTGAACGATCTCGACCGCAACCGGCTCAGCACCCTGCCGCGGGCGCTGCGCGGGCGGCTGCGCTGGATCGGCACAGGTCCGAAGGCCATCCAGAAGTTTGCCGGCGGCGTTGTATCGGGCTTGAAGAAGTCTCGGCGCTCGCCGTCGAGACACAGCCAGAGCCGGGTCCGCGCGGCCTGGGCCGCGGCAACGCTGCTTGCGGGGGCCGGTATCGCCGCCGCGTGGGCGTGGGGGCAGACGCTCTTGGCGCTTGGGCGGGCCGTCGGCTCTGTGGGGCTCATCGCTCTCGTGGCGGGCATTGGGTACTGGATTCGAGCGCGCAAGCCGCAGATCGAGCTGCTGGGTCCGGAACCCTCCGGCGCGCTGGCGCGCGGCGGATTTCCCATTCTCTCGCGGATGATTCCCCGGCTCAACGCCGCCCTCGAGGCCGCCAAAGCCGCGCGCAGTTTGGGTCTGGCGGGCGGCATGGCTGGCCTGACCGATCGGGATGCCCTGCAGACGGTCCTGATGCTCGACTTCTCTTTTGAGGAGCTCTTGGAAGCGCAGGAAGAATGGGGTGTCCTGATGTCCGACCCCGAGGTTGCGGAGCGCGCGCTGAAGTATGAAGCGCGGCGTCTGGTGGAAGCGTTCATCGATGCTCTGCACGGCGCTCTGCTGGGCACCGTCGGGCCGGATGATCGCGAGTTTCTGAAGGGGCGGCTGCATGATCCAAATCCTAAAGTTTCCTCCGCCGCTGCAGGTTACTTCGTGCGCGTCGCGCAGGCGGAGGATATTCCGGAGCTGATTTTCATTGTGAAGGAGCCGCTCCTCCACACACCGCAAGGCGTGATGCGGGATCCCGAGCTCTTTAGCGCACGCCTCACGGCGGCGGCCGCCCGCCGACTCGTTGAGTTGAACGCCACGGAGCCCGAAGCTGTGGGAGCGATGACCTACGCGCTCATCGCCGCTCTGGAGCACGATGACCCCGATCTCTGGCACGAGGGACGCGAGCTGCTCGAGGCCCTCCTGCGGCTGCACGTCGATACCCAGTTTTCGTGGCGGCCGCCGGGCTCCAAGGACATTGTTGTCACGACCCCCAGCGAGGTGGTCGAACGGTATCTGAAAAGTGGAGAGCGCAACAAAGTTGAGCACGCGATACGCCTCGCGCAAGCGGTCGACTATCGTGCCGCAGAGCCCCTGATCAAGGAGGCGCTCGCCGCGACACAAGAGGAAGCGGTGGCCCGGGCAGCGATCGAAGTCCTTTGGGTCTGGGCGCCCTCACACCGGGTCCCCCTCTTTCGTTTCGGAGCGCGGCCCGGTGAGCTTTCTTATCAAGAGTCCGTGCCTGTGACTGTCTTGGTGGCCACACCGGTCGTGTGGTTCGCCGCCAAATGGTATGAGAAGCCGCAGATTGCCGACATCAAGGGGGCGCTCAAGTTCTTCAATGCGGAGGGGCTCGAAAAGCTCTTTTGGATCGTGAGCCACGCGGCCGAGTTTTTCCTCGTGAACCGTGTCGGGCAGGCGCGCGTCGCAAGGAGATGGTTTTGGGACGCGCAGGAGATCCACCGCGCGCTGCCGGCCGGCGGCAACGAGACTTTACGCCGGGCCCAGCTTGAGCGTGTGGAAAACCTGCTCGAGGCACGCAGAGAACGCGAATGGCGGCCTTCTGCGGGGCCACCCTCGGCCGGCCCGCCGGCTGCGGAAGCAGGCTTTCTTGCCACTCTTACGCGATGGCTTTCGCTTCCCGGTGCGGGCAAAGATAAGACGACCAAGCCGCCGCAGCTTCCCGGCCCATCGGGCGAGGCGCGGCACGCCGCCGCGCGCAGCGCTCCTGCCGTGACAAGCCGATTGGAAGAAGTGGTGCGCGAGATCTTGGAGAACTGGGATGCCATTGTCGAGCGCGGAGCGTTCGTGTTCGATATCGATGAGACCCTCGCGGACCGCGGGCAGTCGCTTGAGGAGCTTCCCGAACTCATCGATTTGCTTGCAGAGTTGCTGCGCGCCGGCGTGCGCGTGGCCATGGTCTCTGGCTCCCCGGTGGGCGACATCCGCGAGCGCGTCATCGATCCAATCGAGAGGCGTTTTCGTGAGCGCGGCGAGACCCACTTGCTGCGGCGTCTCGCCCTCTACATGGAAGTTGCGGCGGTCAAGTTCCGCTACAGGAATGGAAAACTGCGCGAGGACAGAAGGTACACCCGCAGGCACCTCATTCCCAAAGCGCACATCCAAGCGCTGGCGACAGCGCTTTCTCGCGCAGGTTCCGATGGCTTCTGGCTGCGCGGCAAGCGCGGAGCGCAACGCAAGGCATGGGCCGATGCGCTGCGCGGCTACTACCGGGACTTGCAGAGCGGCCCAGGATTTCGGCATGCCGCCTTTGAACTTCCTTGGATCGAGGGACGAGCGTACCGCCCCACCGTGGTGCCTTCGGTTTCACCGACCAGCGTGCCGAAATCGGTGCGCCGGCTTGAAGTGCCGTTCATTCGGAAGTGGCGGGCGGTGCGCCTCAACTTATCTGGATTTCCCACGCGCCTCACAGTTGCCGGGCAGGAAACGATCTCCGAGATCCGGCCGCGCGTGGCGCGGCGCGTGCGAAGAGAGTTGCGCAATCTTCTGGGTGAGCGCGCCCGCGACTACCGCGTGGTGCCCGCGGGCCCGCGGGGGATTGACATGGTGCGCCGCCAAGTCATCAAGTCCTACGCGCTGCGAGACCTCATTGCCGCCGAGGGACTGGACCCTGACTTCGTTTATTACTTCGGAGACGAATTTTTCATCCGCCCAGGCCATGCCGGCAACGATGTCGCAGTGCGCCGCGTGCGGGGCGTGAAGCTCGTGGCCGTCAA
>CAZPNG010000024.1:0-6915 GCA_964587845.1 uncultured bacterium
GCTTCAGCATGGATCTGCGGAACATCACAGTCGAGTGCACGAAAGGGTTCTGATGCAACAGGTAGTTGCGGATTTCTCCGTCCTCTGTCGGGAAGCGGTGCTTACGAACGCGTCCCGAACCATTGGCCACTTGCATAAAAGATCCCAAAAGCACCGCCTCCGGATGAGCATCCAGGTAAGCCACCTGGTGGCCGAGGCGCTCCGGAACCATGTGGTCGTCACCGTCCATGCGGGCGATGTATTCCCCCCCTGCCTGGGCCAGGCCCACGTTCAGCGAGTCCGCAAGGCCGGAGTTTGGCTTTGAGATGACGCGCAGCCGTGAATCCCTCTCACCCCGGAGGATTGCTTCTGTCGCGTCTGTTGAGCCGTCATTCACAACGATGCACTCGAAGTCACCGAACGTCTGCCCAAAAATACTTTCCAGGCAGCCCCCCAGCAGGGCCTCCTCGTTGTAAACCGACATTACGACGCTGACCTTCGGGCTTTCCATGACCATTGACCTTGCAGGATACGGCGCGCTGTTTCAAGCAGAATGAAGATGTCCAAGCTTATCGTCATGTTCTTGAGATAATACAAATCGTACTCGAACTTCGTGATGTTCTCCTTCAGAGAAGCACAGTAGCGGAATTGGATTTGCGCCCACCCAGTCATCCCGGGTGGCAGGGCGTGCCGCTCGTTGTAGAGCGGCAGGTATCGCTCCAGCTTTCGCACGAATACCAGCCGTTCAGGCCGAGGCCCCACGAGGCTCATCTCCCCGCGCAACACATTGAACAACTGCGGCAGTTCATCTAGGTGCCAATACCGAAGAAATCTCCCGATCGGCGTGACCCGCCCGTCTCCTCGACGCGCCATGACCGGTCCGGTTTCCTGTTCAGCGTCCCGATGCATCGTGCGAAACTTTATGATGCGGAAAATGCGCCCACTTTGTCCCACACGATCTTGAAGAAAGAATATCCCACCCGGCGAGCTCACTCGAACAAGTGCGGCAATGATCACCCACACTGGGAACAGCGCTAGCACTGCCAAACTCGCTGCAAGCAAATCGAAAGCCCTCTTAAGGATAAGCGTGCGTTCACGCGCCTTGCCGATCATGGACTGAATGAACCATTCGCTGCTCGCAAGCTCACACGGAACCCGGCCAGTGAGTCGCTCATAAAGCAGCGCGGTCGTCACGATCTCCACATTGCGTTCCAGGCAAGCCAGAAGGCACACCCGGCTGGCCGGAGACAAGGGCCGCCCCCCGGAGCCGGGCACCACGACAAGCCGCACCTCCCGTTCTTGAAGCAACTCGCTGGGATCCCGTTCCTCACGATAAACTGGCTTGTCCAGGAGGACAGGGCTGGCTGCCCCGCCGTTGCCTAGAAATCCCACCACCCGCAAACTCTCTCGTCGGTGCGCTTGGAGGAGCCGATATGCGGCACACGCGGCCTCATCGGTTCCCAAGATAAGCACATTCTGCCTGTGGAGCCGGTGGCGCCTCCCCTCTTCAAACAAAAGCCTCCAGCAGCAGAGCGTGGCACTCAAGAGGACACCGTTCAAGATCGCTACGCCTCGGCCTGTCGGAATCACGTATAAGCTGTATTGCACCAAAGTGTCTAAAACCACCCCTCCCACCACTGCTTTAACCACGCTGAAAAACAGAATCCGGCGCGCGACTCGCCTGCCTAAATGATAAAGGCCAAACCAGTAGAAACTAAACAGAAAAGAGCCCAGTGACACCGGAATTCGCACCACGCCATCCAGAAAGAATCCGGCTCCACCTTGATATCCGAATCGAACAACGGCGGCGAGAATGAGTGCTAAAACCACGCACGCCAAATCCCCGAACACCAACAGCTGCCTTGCGGAAAATGTCCGGCTCACCGTGCGAGCTGCTTGCGCAACTACCCCCGTGCTCCCATGTCGCGCCTGCACAGCTTTCTTGACACTTCCTGAAATCTGACCTTGCTGCGTCCTCATGTTCGGGCTATACCTCTCGACGCCGCCGACCTAAGCGTTCCTCAGCGGCTCACTGATTCGTTGAAATTCAATGCAAATAATATGATGCACTTACAAATAAAAACTAGCAAACACAAACACTCTATATAGAATCTAACACATCCTTACCCAAACAGCAAACACGCCCGGCTGGCGTGAGGTGTGTAACCTATTCTATTTAAAGGGGTTTACTGATCTACGGCAAGATTCAGTCGCGGAGGAACTCTCCAGAGCCGACTCACACCTTGTAATAGTCGCGGTACCAGTCGACGAAGCGTTGAAGTCCATCGGCAAGTGGCGTGCTCGGCCGAAAACCAATATCAGCCTCAAGATCGTCAATGTCCGCGCATGTGGAGACAACGTCGCCGGGCTGAAGCGGCAAGAGCGTCTTCCTCGCCACACACCCCAGACATTGCTCCAAGGTCTGAACAAATTCAATCAACTTCACAGGTTGATTGTTCCCTATGTTGTAAAGGCGGTAGGGTCCGGAGCTCGTCGCAGGGTCCGGCCGATCCCCGCACCAGCCCGGGTCTCCCTCCGGGATCGTGTCGGAGACGCGCACGACTCCCTCCACGATGTCGTCGATGTACGTAAAGTCCCTCATCATATTGCCCTGATTAAAGAGCTCGATGGGGCGGCCTTCCAAGATTGCCTTCGTAAAGAGAAAAGCCGCCATGTCCGGCCTCCCCCAGGGGCCGTACACCGTGAAAAACCGTAGGCCTGTCGCCGGCAAGTTATACAAGTGACTATAGGCGTGGGCCATTAATTCGTTGGCTTTCTTCGTCGCACCGTAAAGACTTACCGGATGATCGACGTTCTGTCTCACCGAAAACGGGAGCCGTGTGTTATCTCCGTAAACAGAACTGGACGAAGCGAAAACCAAGTGACGAACATGTGCATGTCGGCACCCTTCGAGGATCGTTAGAAACCCTGTCAAATTGCTGTCTAGATAGGCTATAGGATTCTTAATCGAATACCGAACACCCGCTTGCGCCGCGAGATGGATAACCCGATCCGGTTTTGCGTGCTCAAAGAATGCAGCAGTCGCCTTGGAGTCAGCCAAATCGAGTTTCTGAAAGCTAAACTGCCGATGAGGTGTAAGTCTGGCGAGGCGCGCTCGCTTAAGCGCTACATCGTAATAGGTGTTGAGGTTGTCGATGCCAATGACCTGGTCCCCCAGCTGGAGTAGACGTTCGCTCACGTGGTAGCCGATGAAACCTGCGGCGCCTGTGACGAGAACCGTGGTCATGGGTGGTGATGACATGCCGGATGCATGCGGGTACCAGGGAAACCCCATCGCCGAAGCGATGGGTCAGCTCTTTGAGCTGTTCATCCGCTTGAGCAGCCACTCGTCGAGCAGGGCTTTACGGAACCGCCACTGGCCGCCCACCTTGGACGCCGGAATGTCGCTCGTCTTGATCAGGCGGTAGATCGTGATCACGTGGACCCCGAGGTACTTGGCCGCCTCCTTGGGCGTCAAGACCTGCGTGCGCTGCGGCTGCTTGGGATCAACGGGTGCGGGTTTTACCATGTTCTCCCCCCTGTTCAAAATCCTTCTCAGTTGCTAAAAATCGTTTCAGCTTGGGCCGGCATCTGTTTTATCTTGCGTATGCAGGCTCTAGCAATGCACAACAGATTCTACCCAAATATAACATGGTTGATAAAAGGAATCAAGACTTGATAAAGCCTGATAATGATTCAGGCAGGGCGGCGTGAGAAGAGAACGTAGATGATCGGAATCACCACGACGGAGAGGAGGGTGGAGGTGAACAGCCCGCCGATGGTCGCAATGGCCATGGGAGATTGGATGGCGGTCCCCTCGCCGATTCCCATCGCCAGAGGGATTGAGCCGATCATGGACGTGACCGCGCTCATGAGGATGGGCCTCGTGCGGATGAGACTGGCGCGCAGCGCCGCCGCAAGCGGCTGGCTTCCCTGTTCGCGCAAACGGTTCGTGTAGTCAATCAGCACGATGCCGTTGTTCACCACGATGCCCCCCAGCAGAACGATCCCCAAGAGCGAAACCACGTTGAGCGAGTTGCCCGTGAGCAGGAGGGCCACCGCCACCCCCGCGATGGACAGTGGTACGGTGAACAGGATCACGAACGGCTGAACGAACGACTGAAACTGCGCCGCCATGATCATGTAGACGAACGCCACGGCGAGAAAGATAGAAAACACCATGCCGCGGATGGCGGCCTTCTGCTCGGCCACTTCCCGGCCCGCCCTCACCCGGTAGCCCTGCGGGACCTCGAGCCCCTTGATTTTCTCCAACAAGGCCTTTCGCAATCGCTCGCGGTTCACGCCTTTGGCAGCTTGGGCCCGCACGGTGACCGTGCGCTCCAGGTCGCGGCGGCGGATTTCAACGGGTGACTGCGAGCGCTCGATGGCCGCCACCTCGCTCAGCGCAATGGGCTGCTCTGCCTTATCGCTGAAGAGCAGCATGTCTCCCACGTTCTCCAGCCGCTGGCGGGAGGACTCCTGAACCTTCACGACCACGTCGTACTCGTAAGGTTGCTCCTTGTACTGGGTCGCCGTGACTCCCTGGAGAGCCGTTTTCGCGGTCTCGGCGATGCTCTCCACATCGAGGCCGTAGAGCGCCGCCTTTTCGCGGTTCACCTCCACCTTCCACTCGTCCGCCGGTTCTCCCAGATCATGGTAGATTCCGTGCACTTCCGGGAAGGCCCGGAAAACGCCGCTGACCGTAGTCACGAGCTCTTTCAAGACATCGAAGTCGTAGCCCTTGATCTCTACGCTCACGGCGCCGCCCGATTCCGCCAGAAAGCCAAACTCGCCGCCTTGCGTTTGGTATTCGAGCTTCGCACCCATGAGATCCAATGCGCCGATCTTCGAACGTAGCCGCTCAAGGATGTCCTGTGAGCCGGCACGGCGTTTGCGCTTCAGGTCGACGAGGATCTGGGCTTGCGAAGAACTCATGGTTTGAGCGGCCTGAGCGGCTTCGGCGCTTGCCGCACTCGACCCACCCGTGGCCGCCAAGGTGGCCACATCGGGATCCTGCGAAATCACATCCACAAGTCGACGGGTTACGGTTTCGGTCTTCTCGATGGAAGTGCCGGGCGGAAGCTCCACTTGGACCAAGAATTGCCCTTGGTCCACCTGGGGCAGCACCTCGCGGTCGAGGCGGCCGAGTAGCCATAGTCCCAAGAGAAAGCTCGCGAGCGCGCCCGCCAGGATGGCGGCCGCCCAGCGCACGCGCCTTGCCCGGTCCATGGCGAGGACGAAGGCCTCGATGCGGGCGCTCAAACTCCCCTTGCGAAGAGTCTCCTCTTCAGGGGTGCGGCGCTTGACGCGGATGCGCTCGGCCAAGATCGGCGTGAACGTGAGTGACACGCCCCAGCTTAGAAGCTGGGAAAAGATGACGGTCCAAGACAAATCCCGGAACAGTTGGCCGCCCACTCCGGGCACGAGCAGGACGAGCGGCAGGAAGACGACAATCGCCGTCAACGTGTTTGAAAAAAGTGGCCAGGCGACCTCCTGGGTCCCGTGCTCCACCGCCTCCTTCGCACTCATCCCCTCCTCGCGCAACCGCACGATGTTTTCCACCACGACCACCCCGTTGTCGACCATCATGCCCACGCCCAGCGCCAGGCCCCCCAGCGACATGACGTTGAGCGAGATGCCCTGCGTGAGCATGAGAAAGCAGACTCCGAAGATGGTCACGGGGATGGCCAGCGTGACAATCAACGCGCAGTAGGCGCTCCTGAGGAACGCAAACAACACGAGAAAAGCCAATAGCCCGCCCTGCAGGGCCGCCGCACGAACGCCCCGCAGCGAGTTTTGGATGAAAACCGCCTGGTCATAGACGATTTCGCACCGCACGTTGCGGTTGCGCAGGTCCGCCTCAAGGTTCAGGAGCGCCTTCTTGAGTCGCCGGGAAAGGCCGATCGTATTGGCAAGCGCCTGCTTCTGGATCGAAACGGAGACGTTTTCATCGGCGCCGAAGCGCGAGAAGCTGTCCTTCTCATGGAAGGTATCCCGCACTTCGGCCACGTCCTTGAGCAGCACGAGCCGCTCGGTGCCCGAATGCCGGGCCGATTTCTCACGCACCGACTCGAGGGTTTCGCGCTGCGTTTCCGCCCGCTGCTCATAGGGGCTCTCGGGCTGCGCCTCCTGCGGCCGCTCCTTGTGCATCTTCACCACCGCGTACCTGATTTCATCGACCGACCTGAACTCGCTCACCGTGCGGATGGAATACTCGTAGAGGCCCTTCTTGATGCTGCCGGCCGGATAGACGACATTGGAATTGGCGAGCGTGTTCACCACATCTCGAAGGGTTGCCCCGAATGCCTTCAAACGCGCCGGGTCCACGAGCACCTGAATCTCTCGGTCAAGTCCCCCGGAGACGGAGACCGCCGCAACGCCCTCCACCTTCTCAAGATGGTCGCGCAGAAAACCGTCTGCAACCTGCTTGACCTCTTGCAGCGCCGTGTCTTTCTTGGACTCGACCGGCGTCAGGGACAGCAGCAGCACGGGCCGCGCGAAGGGATCGACCTTGAGAGCAACAGGTTTTTCGACGTCATCGGGAAAAGCATCGACGATCAGATCCAGCTTCTCGCGCACGGCCAGCGCAGCGAAATCGATGGACTCGGCCCAGTCGAAAAAGACCGACACCAGGCTTTGGTTCTCGCGCGAAATCGACTCCACGCGGCGCACCCCGGGGGCCTGCCCCACCACCTCTTCGATGGGCCTGGAGATCAGGTTTTCAATCTCCGCGGGGCCGGCTCCGGGAAAGCGCGTGACAATGGTCATTTGGGGATAGGTGACGGGAGGAAAAAGCGCCTGGGGCAGCCGCAGCGCAGCGATCGTGCCGAGGAAGACCATCCCCACCACCATCATGACGACGGTGACGCGGGCCTTGAGAGCGTAGGTGATGAGCTTCATGTCCGTCCTGGACCTGCTAAATTATAGTACGTCCCC
>CAZPNG010000025.1:0-21724 GCA_964587845.1 uncultured bacterium
TGAAGAAGGGAGAGATTGGCTATCAGGTCGTGATCAAGACGTATATTGCGGCGGGATTGGAACGCGACGGCTTCGGCGACGGAGAGCGAGCTTCCGCCGTCATGTAACCCGTTGGATCGTCAGGTTCCCTTTTCCCCGAACCAGTCGATCGGGGACTGCAGGCTGCGGCGGGCCGCGCCGCGCTCGCGCGGGCGGCTGTAGGCCTTGTCGCTTTCCTTGACGCGCGTCTTGGGATTGATGGCCCAGACGTTACGGGCCTTCGGGGGTTTGGGGGTTTTCTTGGCGTGGGTCATTACTATTCGTCAGGACGACCTGGCTCCGTTCCTTCATCTAGTCTAGAGCACCTTCCTCAGAATCTCAATCATTTCCTTGTGAATGCGCCCGTTGGTGGCCAGCGTTTCCCGGCCGTAGCCATCGTAGAAGCTGCCGTCAAACGGGGAGACCCTGCCGCCGGCTTCCTCGACCAGAAGCGAGCCCGCCGAAACGTCCCAGGGGCTCAACTTCATTTCCCAAAAGCCGTCGAAACGGCCGCAGGCCACGTAGGCCAGGTCGATTGCGGCGGCGCCGCAGCGGCGCACGCCCTGAGAACGCAGCATGAAGGCTTTATAGATCGAAAGGTAGTAGCCCGCGCGATCGCGCCGGTCATAGGGGAAGCCCGTGGCGAGAAGCGAGCGCCCGAGGGAGGGCGTGGCCGAAACGCGGATGCGCCGGCCGTTCAGGTACGCTCCGCCTCCGCGCTCAGCGGTGAAGAGCTCGTCATGGAAGGGCTCGAAAACGCCTCCCAGCGTCACCCGGCCCGCTTCCTCGAATCCAATGGAAACCGCCGCCATGGGGAAACTGTGGGCGAAATTGGTGGTGCCGTCGAGGGGATCGATCACCCACTTGTAAGGAGCCCGGCCGCGGCTGCCGCCGATTTCTTCAGCCAGGATCGCGTGGTCGGGGAAGCGCTTGCGGATCACGCTGAGAATGGCGCGCTCCGCTTCGCAATCGGTCGCCGTCACAAGGTTCAGAGTGCCGGACTTGTAGCGATACCCGCGCTTCACGGCGCTCCCCAGGGAGCGCTTGAGAATGCGGCCCGCCACGACGAGCGCTTCCAAGAGCGTGCTGCGCAAGGCCTTGCGGCTGGGTTTTAGCACGATCCGTTCCTTTGTTGAAATCAACCGGCAGTTCTGTTACGATACATTTCCCGAACGACAGTATTCTAAGTAATGTAAGCAAAAGAACTTAGGAAGTCAACACACCAGTCGCGGCCTCCTCGCCGCGGCGGTCGAAAGGAATGGACGATGGCCTACCCCGTGACCCTCATACCCGGCGACGGCATCGGCCCGGAGATCGCCGAGGTCACCCAAGCCTGCATTGCGGCCACCGGCGTGAAGATTGACTGGGACATCCAGAACGCCGGCGTCGATGTCATGGAAAAGGAAGGCACGCCGCTGCCGAATCGTGTCCTGGAGTCCATCCGGAAGAACAAGGTCGCTCTCAAATCTCCCATCACAACCCCCGTGGGCACCGGTTTTCGCAGCGTGAACGTGGCGCTGCGCAGAGAGCTGGATCTCTATGCCTGCCTGCGGCCGTGCAAGTCTTACCCCGGCGTGCGCTCGCGCTTCGGCTCGATCGACATCGTTGTCGTGCGCGAGAACACCGAAGATTTATACGCGGGCATCGAGTTCAAAAAGGGGGAGCCCGACACCCTGAAGTTGATTGAAGAGTTGGCGGTGCTGGGGGACAAGAAGCGCATCCGGCCCGACTCCGGAATCAGCATCAAGCCGATCTCCGTCTTCGGCACCGAGCGCATCGTGAAATACGCTTTTGAGTACGCACGCAAAAACCGCCGGCGCAAGGTGACGTCCGTCCACAAGGCGAACATCATGAAGTACTCCGACGGCCTGTTTCTCGAGGTCTCGCGCGAAGTGGCCAAGCGCTACCCGGACATCGAGTTTGAGGACCGCATCGTCGACAACATGTGCATGCAGCTTGTGCAAAAGCCCGAGACCTACGATGTGCTCGTGCTTCCGAACCTCTACGGGGACATTCTTTCCGACCTGTGCGCCGGCCTGGTGGGCGGGCTGGGTATCGCTCCGGGAGCGAACATCGGCGATCACTATTCTCTCTTCGAGGCCGTACACGGGTCGGCTCCCAAGTACAAGGGGCAGAACAAGGTGAATCCCGTCGCCCTCATTCTCTCGGGTGCCCTCATGCTGCAGCATCTCGGTGAGAAGGACGCCGCGGAGCGCCTGGAGCGCGCGGTGGCGCAGGTGATTCAGGAGGGCAAGCGGGTCACCTATGATCTGTGCGGCCACGATTTCGACCGCCAGCCGGCCGGCACCCGCGAGATGGGCGAGGCGATCGTGGAGCGGCTCCGCAAGATGTCCGGCGTTTCTGCCTGACATGACTTCCCGAGCGAAAGTCACCGTGGTGGGCGCTGGCAACGTGGGCGCCACTGTTGCGCAGTGCCTGGCGGCCCGCGAGGTGGCCGACGTGGTGCTCGCCGACATCGTTCCAAGCCTGCCGCAAGGCAAGGCGCTGGACCTCCAGCAGGCCGCGGCGGTCTCGGGCCTCGATGTGCGCCTCACGGGTACCAACAATTACGAGGACACGAGCGGATCGGACGTGATCGTGGTGACGGCGGGCTTGGCGCGAAAGCCCGGCATGAGCCGCGATGATCTGCTCTTCAAGAACGCCGAGATTGTGGGCGGCATCCTCAGTGAGGTCGTGCCCCGCTCGCCGGACGCCATTCTGGTCATGGTCACCAACCCCCTCGACGTCATGACGTACCTCGCTTGGAAGAAATCCAAGTGGGACCCCAAGCGGGTCGTGGGCATGGCCGGCATGCTGGACTCCGCTCGCTATGCAGCATTTATCGCCCTGGAGCTGGGCTGTTCGGTGCGCGACGTGCGCGCCATGGTGCTGGGCGGGCATGGAGACGACATGGTCCCGCTGCCCGACTATTCCACCGTGAACGGCGTGCCCGTGACGCGCCTTTTGAGCGCGGAGCGCGTTGCGGCTCTCAATGACCGCACGCGCAACGGCGGCGCCGAGATCGTCAAGCTCCTGGGCACGGGGAGCGCCTATTACGCTCCGGGCGCATGCGCGGCGGCCATGGTGGAAAGCATCTTGCGCGACCAGCAGCGTTTGCTTCCCTGTTGCGCGCGCGTGGATGGGCCCTACGGCATTCGCGATACGTTTTGCGGCGTCCCCGTCAAACTCGGCCGCGGCGGCGTCACCCAGATCGTGGAGCTTGCCCTGGATGAACGCTCGCGCGCGGCCCTGCAGGCCTCAGCGGCGCACGTGCGCGAGAGCTGCGCCAAGCTCTCGGGCGAGGCCAAGGCCGCCCACGCATGATAACGACTCAAAGCAAGCACTTCTACCTGCGGCGGCTGCATTCGCTCGCGGGCGTGTTTCCCATCTCGCTCTTCCTCCTCGAGCACATGTTTACCAACTCCTTCATCCTCAAGGGCGCGGCCGCGTACAATGAGAAGGTCGAGTTTTTGCGCAGCCTGCCGTTCCTGGTTCCCATTGAGATCCTGTTCATCGGCCTGCCGATCTTGTTTCACGCGCTCTACGGGATGTACGTCACCTTTACGGCGCAGCCGAATCTCTTGCGCTATCGCTACGCGACGAACTGGCTTTACCACCTGCAGCGCGCCACGGGCATCATGGCTTTCGCCTACATTGTCTACCACGTGTGGGCCACGCGCATTGCGAGCGAGGTCTATGGCTTCGAGGTGGGCTACGAGTCCATGCAGCAGCACATGCAAAGCCCCCTGGTTTTTTGGGTGTATGTCGTGGGCTTGGCATCGGTGATGTTTCATTTTTCAAACGGCCTCTGGACGTTTGCGATCAGTTGGGGCGTCACGATTGGGCCGCGCTCACAGCGCGTGGCCGGCGTGTTTTGCTACGCCCTCGGCGCCGTCGTATTTTACGCCGGCGTCGCCAGCCTTCTCCACCTGAGATCCTAGATGAGCGACAAGGCAAAAGTAGTTGTGGTGGGAGGGGGATTGGCCGGGCTCATGGCCGCGCTGCGACTGGCGGAGCAGGGCCTTTCGGTGGACCTTTTCTCCACCTGCCCGGTGCGCCGCTCACATTCTGTCTGCGCCCAGGGCGGCATCAATGCGGCGGTCAACACGAAGGGCGAAGGCGACTCTGCCCAAAAACATTTTGAGGAGACCCTCCACGGCGGCGACTACTTGGCCAACCAGCCGCAGGTGCGCGCCATGTGCGAGGCCGGGCCTTCCATCATTTATCTCCTGGATCGCATGGGCGTGGCCTTCAACCGGACCGCGGAGGGCTTGATTGATTTTCGCCGCTTCGGCGGCACGCTCTTTCATCGCACTGCTTTCGCCGGCGCCACCACGGGCCAGCAGATGATGTACGCGCTCGACGAGCAGGTGAGACGTTTCGAGCACGACGGCTTGGTCAAGAAGTACGAGGGCTGGTCGTTCCTGTCCGCGGTCTTCGACGGCTCCCGCTCGGCCCGCGGCATCACGGCCATGGACCTTGCGTCCATGAAGGTCGAGGCCTTCCGGGCGGACGCAGTCATCATGGCCACGGGAGGACCGGGGGCGGTCTTCGGGCGCTCGACGAACTCGATCAACTGCACGGGCTCGGCGGCCGGGGCCCTGTATCAGCAGGGCGTCTGGTACGCGAACGGGGAGTTCATCCAGGTTCATCCCACGGCTGTTCCGGGGTCCGACAAGTGCCGGCTCATCTCCGAGTCGGTGCGCGCCGAGGGCGGGCGGGTGTGGGTGCCCCGCGACGGCAAGAAATGGTATTTCCTCGAAGAGTGGTATCCGGCTTACGGAAACCTCGTGCCGCGCGATATTGCCACCCGCGCGATTTTTAAAGTGGTGCACGAGATGGAGCTGGGAGTGGACGGCAAGCCCGTGGTGTATCTCGACGTCACCCACATCCCCTCGGCGGTGCTCGAGCGCAAACTGGGCGGAGTGATCGAGATTTACGAAAAGTTTGTGGGCGAGGACCCGCGTGAGGTCCCGATGAAAGTGTTTCCCGCCGTGCACTACTCGATGGGCGGCATTTACGTGGACGCGCAGCAGATGACGAACGTGCCCGGCTTGTTGGCGGCCGGCGAGTGCGAGTACCAGTATCATGGCGCAAACCGCTTGGGGGCCAATTCCCTTCTTTCGTGTGTCTATGGCGGCCGCGTGGCGGCCGACACGGCGGCGCGCTACTTGCGCCAGCTGGAAACGCGCGCCGAGACTGTGGAGGCGCGCTGGTTTGACGATGAACGTAAGCGCCAGGAGAGCGTGAACGAAAAGCTGCTCCATCAGAACGGCAAGGAGAACCTCTTCGAGCTGCGCGAGGAGCTGGGGGAGTGGATGACGAAGCACGTGACGGTGATCCGGCAAAACGCCGATCTTGTGCGCACGCTCGCAAAGATCGAGGAGCTGGCCCAGCGAACCCGCGCGATCCGCCTAGCGGACCAATCGGAGTGGACGAACCAGTCGCTGGCCGCGGCGCGCGAGTTCGCCAACATGCTGGAGCTGGCGCGGGTGATGACGGCCGGAGCCCTCGGGCGCAATGAGAGCCGGGGCGCGCATTTCAAGCCTGAGTTTCCCGAGCGCGACGACGCAAAGTTCCTCAAAACCACGGTGGCCCAGTGGAGCCCCGAGGGCCCGAAGTTTTCCTTCGAAGAGGTCGATACTTCTCTCGTGAAGCCCAAGGAGCGCAAGTACGACGCCAAGCAACAGCAACCCCCGGTCTCCACCCATGCCCCCTCGCAGGCGTGATGCAAGTTGCTTCTATGAAAGAAGATAGGAGAAGCGCGAACCGATGAAGGTGAGGGTGAGGGTCAAGAGGCAGGCGACGCCGCGCTCGAAACCCTTCTGGGAGGAGTTCGAGGTTGCGGTCGACGACCAGGCCAACGTGATTTCCTGCCTGCAGCAGATTCAGAAGCATCCGCGCACCTTCGACGGTCGGCTCACGAGTCCGGTGGCTTGGGATTCCAATTGCCTGGAGGAAATCTGCGGCGCCTGCACGATGAATGTGAACGGCCGCGTGCGCCAAGCCTGTTCGGCCTTGGTGGCCGAGCTCAAGCAGCCTCTGGTCCTGGAGCCGATGCAGAAGTTTCCCGCGGTGCGCGACCTCGTCGTGGACCGCAGTTCAATGTTCGAGAACCTCAAGCGCGTTCGGGCCTGGGTGGGCCTCGACGGCACGCATGCGCAGGGCCCCGGCCCGTCCTACAGCGCGGAGCTTGCAGCCAGCCGCTACGAGATGTCGCGCTGCATGATGTGTGGCTGTTGTCTCGAGGCCTGTCCGCAAGTGAATGATCATTCGCCCTTCGTGGGCGCCGCCGTTTTAAACCAGGTCGTGCTGATGAACTCGCATCCGACCGGCCACGCGCAAGCGGGCGAGCGCTTGCATGCGCTCATGGCCGATGGCGGTGCCGCGGATTGCGGCAACGCGCAGAATTGCGTGAAGGTGTGCCCGAAGGGCATCCCGCTTGTCGACTCCATTGGCAAGGTGAACCGAGACATCACGGTTCAAATGCTCAAGGATCTTTTCAACCGGTGATGGGCACGGTGGCGGCCAGCGCCTTCATTCATTCCTCCGCCGTCCTCCTAGGCGACGTGACGTTGGGCGAGCACGCAAGCGTCTGGCCCGGAGCCGTGCTGAGGGGGGACGTTGCTCGAATCGAGATCGGCGACTTCACGAATATCCAGGACCTCTCCGTCGTGCACGTGGACCTCGGTGAGCCGTGCCGCGTGGGGCGGCACGTGGTTTGCGGGCACCGGGTCGTTCTTCACGCCTGCACGATCGACGATGAAGTCCTGGTCGGGATGGGCGCCATCGTGCTCAACGGCGCGCGCGTCAAAAGTCACACCATCTTGGGGGCAGGGTGCCTGGTGCCGGAAGGCAAGGAACTTGCGGGCGGATTGTACGTCGGCATCCCGGCCCGGCGGGTGCGCGACCTGACCGGGGCGGAGGTGACCGGGATACGAGCTGCGGCCGAGCGCTACGCCGAGCTCGCCGAAGCGCATCGCAGCGGCGCCTACGAGCCGTACAGATGAGGATCCTCCATGAACCTTCATGAGTATCAGGCCAAGGAACTTTTCCGCCGCGCGGGCATTCCTGTCCTGGCCGGGCACCTGTTGGATGGAAAAGATGACCTCGCGGCCACGCTGGCCAAGGTGGGCAGCGCGGTCGTGTTGAAGGCGCAGGTGCACGCCGGGGGCCGGGGCAAAGCCGGCGGCATCCGGGTGGCTCAATCGACCGAGGAGGCCGAGAACCATTTTGACGAGATCTTCGGCATGAAGCTGGTGACGGCGCAGACCGGGCCGGCGGGCCGGGTGGTGCGCAAGGTGCTGGTCGAGCCCATGGTCATGATCGAGAAGGAGCTTTACGTTTCCGTGGCGATGGACCGAGCGAAAGCGATGCCCGTTCTGCTCTTCTCACCCGAGGGCGGCGTGGAGATCGAGCAGTTGCACGCCAGCCATCCTGAGAAAATCTTTCGCGTCCACTTTTGGCCGGGTGAGACGCCCGACACGCAACCGATGCTTTCGCAGGCGGGGATCACGGGGGCGCTCGCCGCCCAGCTCTCGGACATCCTCGCGAAACTCGCCAAGCTCTTTGTGGAGGTGGACGCTGTGCTGGTCGAGGTGAACCCGCTCGCTGTGCTGATGGGCGGCGACGTCACGTGCCTGGACGCCAAGGTGGTGCTGGAGGACAATGCTCTCTTTCGCCATCCCGATCTCGTGGAGTGGCGCGACCCGGGGGAGGAGGACCCCCGGGAGCGCGACGCCCACAAGGTCGGCTTAAGCTACGTGGGGCTCGACGGCTCGATCGGATGCATGGTGAACGGCGCCGGCCTGGCCATGGCCACGATGGACATCATCAAGTTCTTCGGCGGGGAGCCCGCGAACTTTCTCGACGTGGGGGGCTCGACCACCGCGGACCGCGTGGCCGCCGCTCTTCGGATCATCCTTCGCGGCTCGGGCATCCGTGCGGTGCTCGTCAACATCTTCGGCGGCATTGTCCGCTGTGACCTGGTGGCGCGGGGAGTGCTGGATGCGCTGGGCACGGAAAAGCCCCTGCCGCCGCTCACGATCTCCGGCGGCGAGCGCCCTGTGCTGCCGCTGGTCGTGCGTTTGGAGGGGACCAACGTGGAGGAGGGCAAAGCCCTGCTGGCCAAATCGGGCTATCCCATCATCACCGCAGACACGTTTGAAGACGCAGGGCGCAAGGCCGTTGAGGCCTCGCGCCAAGGGATCCGGCGATGAGCATCCTCGTCGACAAGAGCACGTCGGTCCTGGTCCAAGGCATGACGGGGCAGCAAGGGTCCTTCCACACGCGGCAGATGGTGGAATACGGGACGCGCGTCGTGGCGGGGGTCACGCCCGGCAAGGGCGGCACGACGGTCGAGGGCATCCCCGTTTTCAACGGCGTGAAGGAAGCTGTATCCAAGACCGGGGCAAACGCCTCCGTGGTGTTTGTCCCCGCCGCGTTTGCGGCGAAAGCCATGCTCGAGGCCGCCGAGGCCGGCTTGAAACTCGTGGTCTGCATCACCGAGGGAATCCCGGCCCTCGACTTGGTCAAGGTGAAACGCGAACTGGGGCGCTCGGGCGTGTGTTTGATAGGGCCGAACTGCCCGGGTATCATATCGCCCGGCCAGGCGAAACTTGGCATCATGCCCGGCTACATTCACAAGCCGGGAGCGGTGGGGGTGCTCTCGCGCAGCGGCACCCTGACCTACGAGGTGGTCTGGCAGCTGACGCGCTTGGGGCTAGGCCAATCGACCTGCATCGGCATCGGCGGAGACTCCATCATCGGCATGGGTTTCCGCGAGGGCCTTGAGCGCTTCGCTCAAGACCCCGACACTGCAGCCGTGGTGCTCATCGGGGAGATCGGCGGCGGCGAAGAAGAGCGCGCCGCCGAGTACATCAAGTCTTCCTTCAAGAAGCCCGTGGTGAGCTTCGTGGCCGGCCTGACGGCTCCCGAAGGCAAGCGCATGGGGCACGCGGGCGCCATCATTTCACAAGGATCGGGGCGCGCGCGCGGCAAGATGGAGATCCTGGCCCGTTCGGGGGCGCACGTCGTTGAAAACCCCGCCAAGATAGGCGAGGCGGTCCGCGACGTCTTAGCGAAGCTCAAGGTTAAAGGGGGAGTGTGATGAAAACCGCAATCTTCATGATCGGCGTGATGGTGCTCCCCGCGGCGATACTCGCCGCGGGGATGCTCGCCGTGGCGGCGCCTGCCCAGGCGGCCCGGGTGGTGGTGGCTGACTTCAACTCCGGAGAGAAGCCCAACAATATCGGGGGCAACTTCGGCACCTGGAACTACGACCCCAAGGACACCACGCAGGGGTGTTATGAGTCTTTCGAGCCTGACGACGTGAAGGACCCTGAAAACGGGTACTCCCTGCGCATCGATTACGACGTGTTGAGCCCCAAGCCGGCCTTCAACGGCGTGTGGATGAAGATGCAGGGCCTGGACGCCTCGCCCTACCAAACCTTGAGCTTTTGGGTGAAGGGCTTCGGCGAGAACTTTACGAGCCGCTTCAAGGTGGAACTGAAGACGCACAAGGGCGAGCGGGCGGTTTACCCGGCCGATGGCGTCACGGCCTCCTGGCAGGAAATCCGCATCCCGTTCAAGGACACGAAAGCCATCACCGATTTCTCCAAGCTCGACGAGCTGGTGTTCGTGTTCGACGACATCGTGGCCACGTATAAGGAAGGCATCCTCCTGGTGGATGAGGTTTCCTTTGATTCCGAGCCGGCCCGGCCGGAGCTCGAGGCCGCAGAGGACGACGAGGAAGACAAGGACGAAGGCGAGGACCCGGATGAGGAGGAGTAGGGCGCGCGCGCAGCAGGGGCGGGTGCAAGTCTGCGAGGGAGTTTCATGAGATGAGCAAGGCCGTTGCAGTCCTGATGATCGTGTCCTGCCTCACCGCGGGGGACGCTCGCGCCCAAAACTACCCTGTGAATCAGATTCTTGTGGTGGACGATTTTGACGACGGCAACAAACCCAATAATCTGTTGGGGGGTACCGCCGGGGACGAGGAATATCCGGGCGGATGCATCCCCACCCCCGAGGGTCCGGGCGGCCCGGAGGTGTTCGGGGGCCGGGGCTACTCCTTGCGGCTCGACTATGATGTGGACATGCCGGAATCCTTCTCGTTCTTTTCCTCCCAGCTCGGGCCCGCATTCGGCTCCTCGTCGACCGGGGAGGAGGGATCGGATTTCCTGAAGGAAGTGCACAAGATCGAGCCCAAGGACTTGACGCCGTATCAGTACTTGTCCCTGTGGGTGCTGACGGATCAGGCGGCGCCGCGGTTTTCCGTTGAGCTTCACGAGGACTCAGACGGCGACAACATGTTCATCCTCGGCAAGGACGTGAGCGACAAGCTCAGTGTGGCCCGGTTCGTGGTGGGTGAGGACGTCGCGCGCTGGCGCAAGGTGGTCATGCCCCTGTCCAGGTTCAAGAAGATGTCTGCCTGGCAGCGCGGCATGGAGATCGTGCTGGTTTTCGAGAACCGGCTGCAGGCCGGCAAGGGCCGCGTGATGGTTGATGACCTGATTTTCGGGACGAACTTCCCCGACACCCTGGGCATTCCGGAGCCCTATGCGATCGACGACGTTCAGGGCCGCGTGCGCTTGAACGACAAAGAGCTTCGCAGCGGCATGAAGGTCGGGCCGGAGAATTTTCTCGTGCTGACCCTTCACAAGGGGCACCCGTATTTGGAGCGGGTGGCATTCGAAGAAAGCCAGGACGGCGGCGTCACCTGGCGGGTGGTGGAGGCCTTTTACGAGCATCCCGAGAACCGCGAGTACCGCGCCAAGTGGGAGGCTCCCTTGGAGGCGCCGGACGGCACGGTGTATTCCCTTCGCGCCCTGGTGAGCGACGTCTGGGGCCACGAGGTGGTGGTTTCGGGCCCGTTTTTTGTGAACGCGTGACCATGGACAAGGGCTTGGAAGCGTCCTACCTGACCAACGTGATGCATACCTACGACGCCTTCCTCGAGGCCCACGAGTCCGAGGTCGCAGATGCCATCGAGCGCTTCGAGAACGAGGTCCACAAGTCGAACGTCAAGTTCGGCCGCTTCACCATCCCCAGCTACTTCAAGCCGCACTTCCTGACGCCCGTCCAGCAGAACCTTCTGAAGCGCGTTTCGGTGCAGATGGTGCGCCTGTTGCGCAAGGTGACGGAGCTCGCCTTCACCGAGCCCATCGTGGCGCGCATGTTCCAGCTTTCTGCGGAGGCGCGCGCGCTCGTGGACATTGACCCGGGGTACTCTTCCAACGTGGTGCTCACGCGCCTGGACTCCTTCATGGAAGGCCTCAACGTGAAGTTCTTCGAGCTCAACTGCGACTCCCCGGCGGGCATGGGCTATGCGGATGTCCTCGAGGAAATCCTCTTTCGCCAGCCGCTGGTCGCCAAGTTCGCGGCCACTCTGCACCTGCGGCACGAGTCGCGCTCCAAGGAGCTCCTGCGTGCCCTGATTGATTGTTACACCGAGTTCGGCGGAACCGAACGGCCGCACATCGCCATCGTGGACTGGCGCACGGTGCGCACCCGCTCGGAGTTCGAGATCTTGAAGGAGGTCTTCGAGGCCGAAGGCCACCCCACGGTGATCTGCGACCCCCGGGACCTGCGCCTGCGGCACGGCAAACTCTACGCCGATGAGTTTCGCGTGGACCTGGTGTACCGGCGCGTCATCTCGAGCGAGCTTTTGGAAAAGCTCGACGAAGTAGAGGATTTCGTCAAGGCCTACCGGGACCGGGCGGTGTGCGTCATCAATCCGTTTCGCTCCCGCCTGGCCGGCTCCAAGGCCGTCCTCTCCGTGCTCACCAATCCCGGCTTCGACCACCTGTTCACGGAGTCGGAGAACCGCCTCAAGTACGAGCACATTCCCTGGACCCGGCGCATCTCGGATGCCGACCGCTTCTACGGCGGCAAGAAAGTCTATTTGATCGACTTCTTGAAGGACGAGAAGGAGTCCCTGGTGCTGAAGCCCTCCGAGGGGTACGGCGGCAAGCACGTCACGGTGGGCTGCGAAACGGCGAACGACGAATGGAACCGCGTGATCGACCGCGCGATCCGCGAGGACTGGGTGGTGCAGGAGTACGTGAGCATCCCCACCATCAGCGTGCCCGTCATCAAGAATGGCCGCCTGGAGTTTGAGGCGCGCAAGGTTTCGATCAACCCCTATGCGTTCGGGGAGCGATTCGCGGGCACCATTTCGCGCTTGAGCGAGGACTCGGTGATCAACGTGTCGCACTCGGGGGGGCTCGTTCCCGCTGTCCCGATGGAAGAGGTGCACGAGCGCTAGATGTGCTTAGCTCTTGCCCGCCGGTGAAGATCCCGTTTTCTCCCGCCGTTGACTTTCACATTCATCTCGGCTTTTCACGCGACGGAGGGCGGCGCACCCTTGCGGAAACCCTGGCTGACCTTCACCGCTACGGGTTCAGCCACGGAGTGGTGTTTCCCATCGACGAGGCCCGCCGCGGCCGCACCTACGCGCCCTTGAACCGGCGTATTGCCGAGGCGGTGCGCCGCCATCGCCAGCTCATCGGCATCGCGCGCCTGAACCCTCGGGCAGGGTCTGCCGCGTTGGAAGAGCTTCACCGCTCGCTCGCCCTTGGGCTGCGTGGGGTGAAGCTGCATCCGCGCGCCGAGCAGTTTTACCCGGGCCACGCGCGCCGACTCCTGGCCGAGGTGGCCAAGACCTGCCGGCTCCTCATCCTGCATACGTCTCACGAGCCGAACTGCACGCCGCGGGCATGGGAGCTGCTGGCGCGGGAGTTTGCAAAGGTCACCTTTATCTTCATGCACGCTGGCAAGGACCGGTTTCACGATGCCATCCGCGTGGCGCGCGCGCTCCCCAACGTGTATCTTGAAACCTCCACCCTGTCGCTTTTTCGGACGCGCATCATTCTCGAGGAACTGGGGGCGCGCAAGCTGGTGTTCGGCTCCGACGCGCCGTACTCTCACCCGGAGCTGGAGCTGCGCAAGTTCGAGCTGTTGGCATCGCCCAGGGATCGCCGCGCGATTCTAGGGGCGAACCCGGCCCGCATTCTGAATCTTTAGGTGCTCTTAGACAGAATCTTCTTGAGCGGCGCAGGGCGCGACGATACAATCTTTCTCGAAGGTGCCGGAACTTCCCGAAGTTGAAGTCATTGCGAGGACGCTTGCGCGGCGCGTGGTGGGGGACACGTTCACGGCCGTGTGGGCACGTACCTGCCTGGCTTTAAAGCCCTCGCGGCGCGCGTTCTTGGAGGTTCTGGGCGCCGGAGCCACCGTTCACGCCGTGGCTCGCAAGGGCAAAGTGTTGCTCTTTGAGCTGTCAGGAGAGTGGGTCTGGGCCGTTCGGCTCGGCATGAGCGGCCGCGTTCTCCTGAAGCGGGACCCTCACCCTCACGATCTGCATACCCATCTGGTGGTGCGCCTCGGGAGCGGCTGGGCCCTCCACTACCGCGACCCGCGGCGCTTCGGCCGGCTGGCCGTGTACCGGGCGAGCGATCTTCGGGCCGGGCGCGCCCTGGCGACGGTCGGCCCCGATTGCCTGCGTGTCTCCCTGGCGCGCTTTCACGCATTGATTGCTTCCCGGGGGGCCTCGATCAAGGCGGTTCTCCTGAATCAAGCCGTCGTGTCCGGATTGGGGAACATTTACGCCGACGAGGCGCTCCATCGCTCGCGCATTGATCCGCGCCGTCCGGCCCGTACGCTTCAGCCCGAGGAGGTGGCCGGGTTACATCACACCATTCGCGGGCTCTTGCGTGAGGCCTGCCGGGCCGGCGGCTCCTCGGTCCGGGACTTTTGCGATCCGTTGGGCCGCAAGGGGCGTTTTCAAGAGCGGCACCTTGTGTACGGCCGGGGCGGGCAGCCCTGCTCCCGCTGTGGCGAGGTGATCGAGAGGGCTCAAGTGGCGGGGCGCACAACTGCATGGTGCCCCGTGTGCCAGACCTAAGGTTCAAGGAGGAATAGCGTGATCCTTCCCAAAAAGGCCTTTTTGACAAAAGGCGTGGGGATTCACCGGGAGAAGCTGTCCAGCTTGGAGCTTGCCCTGCGCGACGCCGGCATCGCAAACTACAACCTGGTCCGGGTATCGAGCATTTTTCCGCCCTATTGCAAGCTGGTATCGCGCGAACAGGGACTGAAGTACCTCAATTCGGGGCAAATCCTTCACGTGGTGATGAGCGAGAACGCCACCAATGAGCCGAACCGCTTGATCGCGGCCTCCGTGGGAGTGTCCATTCCGAAGGATGACGAGCGCTACGGATATTTGTCGGAGCATCACTCATACGGCCAGACGGAAAAGATCGCGGGGGACTACGCCGAAGACCTCGCGGCCGAGATGCTGGCCACGATCGTCGGCGTGAAGTTCGATCCCGGGGCAAGTTACGATCAACGGCGCGAGGTATGGAAAATCTCGGGAGAGATTGTCAGGACCGCGAACATCGCGCAGTCGGCGCGGGGCCCGAAAGACGGCAAATGGGTGACGGTGGCCGCAGCCTGTGTGCTATTGACGTAATTTATATAACTGATTCATATTAAACGGGTTACGTTGTAAGCATCTTTTTAAAGACTTAATAATCGTTGTAAGAAAACCATCCATAGATTAGAGTACGAGTAGACCTCTCTCAATCCTCTCTCAACAAACGTTTTTTCCACGGGAAAACTGTGCCGGATCAGGTTCGGGTGTTGGACGGTGGTTGGAGATCCTGCCTGCGCGCGCTCTCGCTACGAGGAGGCCTCGCGATTGTAGCGGTGTGCCTCTTGGCCGTGGGAGGCGCGCGGGCGGCCGGCCTCTCGCTGGCGGGTGAGGTGCGGGGCGAGCACTTCATCGTGCAGACGTATGGGCGCATGCTCTACGCGCGCGAGGTGCTGCGCCACGCAGAATCGTACTATCAATCGATTGCCCGGCGACTGGGATACGATCGCTATGAGAAGTTTTGGACCTGGGAGGACCGTTGCCGGATCGTCCTGTACCCGAACAAGGCCGCCTATTTGGGCGCAAGCGAAGGCACGGAGTGGACCGAAGGGTACGCGAACTTCCGCACCCGCGAAATCGTTTCCTACGAAAATGACACCCGGTTGCTCGAAAAAGTTCTTCCTCACGAGATTGCCCACCTGATCCTTCATGACTTCGTCGGACCGCAGGCGGAGTTGCCCCTGTGGTTTGACGAGGGGGTCGCGCTCTCCCAGGAGCAGGCCGCGCAGCCGATTTTCCATCTTGTGGCCGTGCGCGCCATCCGGGAAGGACGCTACGTGCCGATTTCCTCCCTGGGGCGTCAGTTGGCCGCTCAGCCGGTGGCTTATCGCACGGTCGAACAGTTCTACGCTGAGGCCTCCTTTCTGGTGGACTTCTGGATTGACAATTTTCCGCGGGGAAAGTTTGTGGAGTTCTTGCGAGGGCTGCGCGTGGGATTACCGTTTGAGGAGGCCTTCGGCAAGGCCTTCGGCCCCTATGGGGTTGAGACCCTCGAGGAGCTGGAAGCGCTGATGGTGGCCGAGACCCGAGCTCAGAGCAGCGCACGGGAGCCGCTTCAGGCGGGCGAGGGGCCGCGCCTTTCGGTCAAGGGCCCGGTAATCCTTGAGAACGGTCAGCGGGATAATTCGCAAGTTATTGTATCAGAACAAGTTAGAATTAAATAGACTCTCCCAATCCAACCTAAAACTCCGACTTGACAAGTAGTAACGGATAGGGTAGGCTTTTGGCAGTTAAAGACTTATGTTAAGTCTTTAACCCTTCCAAGAGAGAGGACCCAAGAGAGAGGGTATCCGTATTACAATCAGGCGGGTGTGTGCCTGTCTGCCACGGGTAATTTGCGGACAATTCCGGTTTGTTAGGACCATTGCCACGGAATGGTTTTTCCTTGAAAGGAGGAAACTCTGAAATGGAGCGTTCCATTCAGCGAGTGTTGTGTCTATTGGGAAGGGAGGTGAAACACATGAAGCGATTGATTTCGAGTTTGCTCGTGCTGGGACTCGTGTTGTGCCCCTACAGCGAGGCCTTTGCCGCGTGGACTCCAAAGATCGTGCGCGATGTCGGCGCGTCCGGTACCTTGACGGGCGGAGCGACGACGTTTGCGGCCACCTTGAAGAAGGTGTCCGACAATTCCGCGTGCACGGCGATGGATTTCAGCGGAACCACGGCTGACCCGACGGTCGAGTCAAACTGTTACGTTGACATGGCGTTCGAGCACAGTACGGTGTTCGATGACAACGCGGACGGTAAGAGCGACTTTACGGTCATCCTGGACTTCACGAACAACCGGGACGCTACGGCCAATCCGAAATACATTGGCACGGGTTCCGGCGTGGGCGTGGTGGGAAAGGTTGCTAAGGATAGGCATGCCCCGATTCACCAGGTGGTGTTGGACGAGCCGAAAGTCGGCGGGTATACGTTCAGGGCGTACGATCCAAACAATACGCCGATCGAACACAAGGGGGGTCGGACTAAGCCCGAGCCCATCGATACCCGCAACCAGTTCTTCCTGCAGGATCTGAGGCAGGACGAAGCGACGTTCCCGGTGAAGCCGTTTGATCCCGGGTTTGCGTCGATGGTGGTCGGCCTCTCGGGGAAGGACGCGTCTCTTCCGAACGCCCCTGAGGATGCTACACCGGCTGACCTGTCGGACGATAACGATCCAGGTCCGGACGGCATCGTGGGAACTTCAGACGACCAGATCAACAAAGGTCCGAACCGTCTGATTTCCGATGGCGATGCTGCTCTGTATGCTGCAGTGAATTACACCAGTCAGCCGTCCCAGGAGTACGCGGTGAGTACCTGGCAGCTGGCATTGTCGACGATCACGTAATCGGCAGTACCAAGCCGATGGTTTGTGATGCGGGTGCGGCTTGCTTTGAGGGAAGACGTCTCGAATCCGCTTGGTTCCCAGGATGTGTCCCGGGAGCATGAACAATCGGGTTTCGGATTCCCCAAGGCCAGCCGCCTCGCTACTTTCTTGATGAGGATTTTAAAAGTCAGAGGCCGGCCCCAGCGGTGAGGCCGGCCGCGGTGCCCCTGCAAGATGCGCGCAGGGGAATGGGGGTGCTAGGCGCGAGCGCGCCTGGCATGGAGAAATAAGGAGGCGGTGATGTGCGTGTGAGTTCCCTGCGCACTCCTCCGAGACGTGTGCCCAGACCCTCGAGATGCCGGTGGGGTGTCTGGAAAAGGTCTTTGTCCGTCTTCCTGTGCGTGGCTCTCTCTGTGGCCGCGCCGGGGGGCACGGCGAGCCGGCTTTCGGGCGTCGAGCAGGAGGGAGTTCGCTCCGCTCGGACAGCCCTGGCCCTCACGTTTGAGGAAGGCGACCTTCAATACTTTGATTCGCTAGACGACAGCGGTCCTGCGAGCGCAGCCAGCTGGGTGGTGGAGGGGGGTGTGCTCCATGCCCAAGCCCAAGCGGGAGCGCAAGCCGCTTCCTCCTACCTCCTGCTAAGGGATCCCTTCATCGATTTCCAGCTCGATGCCCAGATGACGTTTCTGGGGCCAGGCGCCTCGGGATTTACCTTTGCCTTCGTGGATTCCGCGAACCTGGCGCGCCTCCTCCTGGATTACGAACACAGGCGCCTGACCCTCGAAGTCATCACGAACGGCGCTGTCGCTTTCTCCCGTGAGGGGGCTTTCATGGCCCCGCGTGTGCCGGAGCCCATCAGCTGCGGGGTGCGTTTCGACGGCGGCCACGTCGAGGTCGAGATCGGCGGGAAGGTGCTGTTCGTCGAGTCCTTGAAGCTGCCGGCGGGGCGGGCGGGATTTGTCATGCGGGGCCAGGAAGACCTCCTCGTGCATGACTTCTACGCGGCGCCGCTCGCGGGCACGATCTCCGGCAACCAGCCGCCGCGTTTTGGGCAGATCTCCGACCGGGTGGGCATGACGGGGGGGGACGTCAGCTTCCGCGTGCTGGCGTATGATCCGGAGCGGGCGCCGGTCACGATCCGCGTCCTGGACCTTCCGGCAGGCGCGGCGTTCTCCGGCGGCGTTTTCTCATGGGTGCCCGGTGAGAGCCAGTTAGGGGAGTTCCGCGCGACATTTGAGGCCTCGGACGGCGTAGATCGAGCGCGCGCGACAGTCTTCTTTTTCATTCTTCCGCCGGGCGTTTTCCTGGGCTTGTACGGAGACACCGCCTCGCAGGAGTTTCAAGGCCCGGCAGGGCTCGAGCGAGGCCCGTTCATCCCCACCGTTCCCGATCCGCCTTTCCCGCCTCTTGATCTTCCGCTCGTCAACCCCTTGGGCACCCTGGCGGGCGGCACCCAGCTTCAGCGCCCCAACACCGCATTCTCCATTCCGGGGACCAATCTCACCGTGGACGCCGCGGGAGGTGTGACCTTGATCGGCGGCGGCCGGCCGGTGCTGCCGTTCTCGAGCACGCCGACCCCGACACCCACGCCGACCCCCACCCCGACGCCGGGTTCTTCGGGCGGCGGCGGGACAAGCGCAACGCCGACCCCGATGCCCACGCCGACTCCGCCCCCGACTCCCGGCCCGGCCGCGGCAGGCGCTCAATTTTCAGATGACACCTCCGCCGCGCTTGTTGAAAACTACTTCGCCCAAGGCGCGGCCGTGGGTGATGTGGACGGCGACGGTCTGGAAGATCTTTACCTCGGCAATCCCTTCGGCCTTTCCTCAAGCGGCCGCACCCACAACGCGCTGTTGCGAAACGTGGGCGGCGCTGTGTTCGTGGACGAAACGGAAGCGCGCACGGCCGACGGCCCCGCTACCACGCAGGGAGCTGTCTTCGGCGACGTGGACAATGACGGCGATGCGGACTTAGTCCTGCCGGTCGTGGGGGCCAACGTGTTTTTGGAAAACGTCGGCGGCGTCTTCCGCGATCGCACGCAAACAGCCGGCCTGGGCCATGGAGGCAACGCCACCGGCGCCGTCTTTTCGGACTTCGACCGCGATGGGCTGCTCGATCTTTACGTGGTGAACTCCGGCGGCGCCAACGTCCTGTACCGTAACCTCGACGGCCGGTCGTTTGAAGACGTGACGCAAGCAGCCGGCCTGGCTGCCGATCAGACCACGAAGGCGGCCATCGTCTTCGACTACGATCACGACGGCAACCCTGACGTTTTCAACGCGAACCTCAACAAAGCGCACCAGCTCTTTCGCAACAACGGGGATCTGACATTCACCGACGCGGCTGGGCCCCTGGGCCTGGGGCGCATCGGTGTGGCCACGAACGTGGGGGTGGGGGACTTCGACCGAGACGGCGATGTGGACCTCGTGGGCACGCATTTGGCGCGCGGCGGCGTAGCGATATTTGAAAACCGAGTGCCGGCGGGCGGCCTTTTCGTGGACCGCACCGCGGGCTCGGGCCTGGAGACGGTCAACTTTCCCATGGCGGCTGTCGCAGGCGATTATGACAACGACGGCGACCCCGATTTGTATTTCCCGACGGTGGGCGGCGACAACGTGATGATGGAAAATACGGGGCCCTTCACGTTCCGGGTGTTCGACGGTTCTCCGGCGCGCGACCCGCAGGCCGCCTTCGATGCCGCCGCCGCCGACTTCAACGGGGACGGCAAGCTCGACCTCTACGTGGTCGGTATTCCGGGCCGCTACTATCGCAATTCAACGGATAACGGAAATCATTTCCTCCGGATCCGCCTGCGCGGCGTCCAGTCCAACCGCTTCGGCGTGGGCGCGCGCGTGGAGGTTCGCACCAATCCTTTGTCTTCGAGCGAGCTCACAACCGGCTCGGGCCGGTCCGGGGCGAGCCGGTTGCTGCATTTCGGCTTGGGGGCTGCAACCGCCGCTTCCCAGGTCGACGTGCACTGGCCGAGCGGCATCTCCCAGACCCTTTTCAACGTTTCGGGCGACCAGCTTATTGACGTGAAGGAAATCGAGCCGCCGGCGCTTTCCATCGAGGGCTCGACAGCGGTGGACGAAGGCGGAAACCTTGCGTTCACTGTGCGGGCAACAGACCCCGACCCCGGCATCGTGCAGCTTTCCGCGAGCGATGTGCCGCCCAACGCCGCTTTTTCGGACAACGGCAACAACACCGGCACCTTCATCTTCACGCCGGATTTCACGCAAGCCGGCACGCACACGGTCATCTTTTCGGGTTTTGACGGAACGTTCACCCGCGTTCTCATGGTCGAACTCACCGTCCGTAACGTGAACCGGGCGCCCGTTTTGGGCGCCATCGGGCCCCAGTCTGTTGTCGAGGGCGAGACCCTCACACTGACGCTCACCGCCTCCGATCCTGATGGCGACACTCTGAGCTACGGCGCTCAGAATGTCCCATCGGGCGCCCAGTTCACGGACAACGGGGACGGCACGGCCACCTTCCGGTGGGCCCCGCGGCAGGAGGACGTGCGCGCCGAGCCCTACATCGTGAACTTCCGCGCTTCGGACGGCACCCTCGGCGATGATGAGGATGTGGCCGTCACGGTGCTCTCGATCGGGGCAGGCAACACGCCGCCCATTCTGGGCGAGCTCCCCGGCGTGATCGAGGCGCGCGAAGGCGAGGCCCTCGTGTTTGAGGTGACCGCCACGGATGTCGACGGCATTTCGGGGACCCTCGTGCTGGCGGCACCGGATAAGCCCCTGGGCTCCACGTTCACCCAGATCCCCCTTGCGTCCATGACCTTCGCGCGCGGCCTCTTTGATTGGACGCCTGACTTTACGCAGGCGGGAGATCATTTGGTCCGCTTCACCGTCTTCGACGGGTTTGCCGCGGTCGAGCGGCAACTCACCATCCGGGTGGCCAACGTCAACCGTGCCCCCTCTGTTTCACCTCTGAATCCTGAAACCGTTCGCGTGGGCGAGACGCTTGAGAAAACCATCACCGCCTCCGACCCCGATGGGGATCTGCTCTCGCTCACCGCGCCTTCTTTACCACCGCATACCACGTTCACCGATCACGGCGACGGCACCGGCACGCTCACCTTCACCCCGTCCGCCGATCAGGTCGGCCTCGTGCGCATCGAGTTCACCGCCTCCGACGGGGCCCTGAGTGACACCGAGACGTTAGATGTCACGGTCGAAGCTCAGGGCCCCTCGGGCCCCATCTTTGAGGATGTCACGACCCAGGCCGGCGTGGAGGGCCGGGGCGCGTCCTCGAGCGCAGCGGCGGCGCGGGACTTTGACTCCGATGGGGATCCGGACCTGCTCGTCTTGAACGATGCGCCTCCCGGCGGAGACCCGGTTCCCCCCACGCTGTATCTGAACAACGGCGCAGGCAGCTTCCCGACGGCCGTGGATATTCCCATTCCGGGGGCGCCCACACAGTTTGGCGGCGTGGTGTCGGGCGACTTCGACCGCGACGGCGATCCGGACCTGGTGATCAAAGGTTCAGCCCTCTACCTGCAAAACCAGGGCGCCGGCGCCTTCGCCGAGCGGACCCTCGAGGCAGGCCTGGGCACGGCAGACGGAGAACCCGTGCTGGCGGACGTCGATTCTGACGGCCTGCTCGATCTGTACTTCGTGTCGCGCACGGGCAACCGGCTCTTCCGTAACCTCGGCGTTTCGGGGGCAGGCACGGCGCAGTTTGCGGACGTCACGGCAGGTCTCACGGGGGCCATACGGGGTGTGGACGGCTATCAGGCGGGCGCGAGTTTCTTCGACTACGACCGGGACGGACGGCTTGATCTTTACCTCGTGCACGCCAGCAATGGTGGGGCGGCAGGGCCTGCGGTGACCGACCAGCTGCTGCACAATGATGGGAATCTCGTGTTTACGGACGTCACCGCAACGGCGGGCGTGGGAGATCTCGGTGACGGCTTGGGCGGCCCCGTTCTTCTGGACTACGACGGGGACGGG